>CAMFKC010000080.1 GCA_945956975.1 uncultured Methylocystaceae bacterium
CTGGTCGAGCGCCAGTCGATACCCCGCCCCGCGCACGGTCTGCAACAGTAGCGGATTGGCGGGGTCGGCCTCGATCTTGCGGCGCAGGCGCGTCACCTGCACGTCGATCGTGCGCTCGTGCGCGGCGTCGCCCGCCAGCGACCCGCGCGCAACCGGCGCGCCGCCGGCGTTGACCAGCGCGCGCAGGATGTCGCGCTCGCGGTCGGTGATGCGCAGCGTCTCGCCGGCGCGACGCAACTCGCCGCGCGAGACATGGAATTCGCAATCGCCGAAACGCGCGACCTGCGGCGCCGTCGGCGGCGTTAGCGTCGCCGCGCGACGCAGGATGGCGGCGATGCGCAATTGCAGTTCGCGCGGCTCGAAGGGCTTCGGCAGATAATCGTCGACGCCCGCTTCAAGCCCGAGAATGCGGTCGTCCGCGCCGGTGCGCGCCGTCAGCATCAGGATCGGCGTCGCAGAACAGGCTGTGCCCGCGGCGCGCAGGCTGCGGGCGAAGTCGACCCCGCTCTCGCCTGGCATCATCACGTCCAGCACGATGAGGTCGAAAGAAAGCGCCGCCATGCGCTGGCGGGCGTCTGCCGCATCCGCCGCCGCCGTCACGCGATAGCCCGCCTGCGCGAGATAACGGGTCAGCAGGGAGCGGATGCGGGAATCGTCGTCCACCACCAGCAAATGCGGCGCGTCGTCCGGCAGCGCAGCGGCGGACGGGCGTCCGCTCACGGGGCGGCCCGCGCGCCCTGCGGCCAGACGAGCGCCTTCACCTCGTCCTGGTCGGCGGGATCAATCATCGCCATGAGGAAACGGATGGCGTCGGCGCGCGCATTGGCCGGCAGGGCGTCGAGCGCGCGCGCAAACCGGCGCGACTGCAGATGCGCGAGATCGAGCGCGAGCTTGCGGCCCTTGGCCGTGGTGAAGAGATGCCGCTGCCTGCGATCCGCCACGCCCGCGCGCGCCTCCACGAAATTCTGGTCCAGCAGGTCCTTCAGCACGCGGCTGAGGCTTTGCTTGGTGATCTTCAGGATATCCAGCAGTTCGGCGATCGTGAGGCCGGGGTGGCGATTGACGAAATGGACGACGCGGTGATGCGCGCGCCCGAACCGGTAGCTTTCCAGCAGTCGGTCGGCGTCGCCGACGAAATCGCGATAGGCGAAAAACAGCATCTCGATCAGGTCGAACATCGGCTCGCTGTCGGAAGTGTCGGCCTGCGCCCTCGCATTGCCGTGCAGAGCAGTCTCCACGCTTCGGTCCGTCCAAATTAAGTCAGTGTTGTTGACATATTTCAGGCTGAAAGTTACTCGTCAAGCGCCCTTGGCGAAACAAAGGGGAAGCAGCCTGCCCTTTTTCGGCAATGGCGGCTGCGGCGTCCACCAAAAAGGCCGGCCCGGAGACCCGATCATGAGCGTTCCCGCCTTCGACCAGCGCGACGGATTCATCTGGGTCGACGGCGCACTCGTGCCCTGGCGCGAGGCCAAGATGCACGTTCTCTCGCATGGACTGCACTACGGCTCCTGCGTCTTCGAGGGCGAGCGCGCCTATGGCGGGCGCATCTTCAAGTCGCGCGACCATTCCGAACGCCTGATCGCGTCTGGCCGCATTCTCGATTTCGAAATCCCCTTCACGGCGGAAGAGCTCGACGCCGCCAAACAGCTCACTGTCGAGGCCAACGGCATGAAGGACTGCTACGTCCGCCCCGTCGCCTGGCGCGGCAGCGAGATGATGGCGGTGGCGGCGCAAAACGCCACTATCCATGTGGCCATCGGCGTCTGGGACTGGCCCTCCATGTTCGACATCGAGACGAAAATGCAGGGCATCCGCCTTGAGATCGCCGAGTATCGCCGGCCCGATCCGCAGACCGCGCCGTGTCTGGCAAAGGCCGCCGGCCTCTATGAAATCTGCACCATCTCCAAACATCGCGCGGAACGGCGCGGCTATGCCGACGCGATGATGCTGGACTGGCAGGGCCGGGTCGCCGAATGCACCGGCGCCAACATCTTCTTCACGCGCGATGGCGCCCTGCATACGCCGATCGCCGATTGTTTTCTGGACGGAATCACGCGCCGCACGGTGATCGACCTCGCGCGACGGCGTGGCGTGGAGGTCGTCGAGCGCCGCATCATGCCCGACGAACTCGCCGGCATGAACGAATGTTTCCTTTGCGGCACCGGCGCGGAGGTGACGCCCGTGGCAGAGATCGGCCCATACATGTTCAGGCCCGGCAACCTCTCGCGCACGCTGGTGGAAGACTATGCCGCCGAGGTTCGGCGCGCCTGAAAGCTTAAGTTTGCGCTCGCATTGGGCGCATTCGACACCACCTTCTTTCCACGGCGCGATGGAACCCTGTGTCCGTCGCCTTGTTCATGCCGTGTCCAGGAAAGGAGAACATGATGATGCTTCCCCTCAAGAGCGGCCTGTTCGCCACCGCGACGGCCGCAGTTCTTTTCTCCGCGCCGATCGCGCCCGCCAGCGCCGCTCCGATCGGCGCCGCGCCCGCCGCGCTCGTGCGCGCGGAATTGCCGATCGACCATGTCCGCTACCGCAGGCACGTCGCGCATCGCGGTCATTACGTGGCCCGCCGCGCTTATGTCGGCCGCCACTACGGCCACCGTCATTATCGTCGCTACGGCTACAATCCCGGCGCGGCGATCATCGGCGGCGTGATCGGCGCCATCGCTGGCGCAGCGACCTACGACAATTACTATCCGGGCTACTCCTACGGCTACCCGGCCTACTACCCCGCCTACACCTACGGCTACGGCTACCCCGCCTATAGCTATCCCGCATACAGCTATCCGGCCTACGGCTATGGATATGGCTACAGCCGTCCGGCCTATTACGGCTATCGCGGCGGATGGGGCGGCCGGCGCTGGGGCGGCGGGCCGGTCCATGTGGGCCATCACCTCGGCAACCGCTGGGGCGACTGGCGCTGACCGGCCATGAATTGCGGGCGCGACCTTCGTCACGCCCGCAGGCTCGGCTGGAAAAGTGATCTGACTCCGGCAATGTGATACCTGACGTCGGCGGCGCCGAGCCGCCTGACGTCGGGGGCAAGGATGGGGTCGCAGGTCCTGGCGACACGCCGCGAGGCATTGTTGGGCGCCGCCGCGCTGGCGGCTGGGGCTGCAGGCAGCGCAAAGACAGAACCGCGCTTCGTCATGAATGACGCGAGCCGGCTCAATCCGACGCCCACAATCCGCCACTGGATCGTCCGGGAAAACGGCGACTTGCGCATCGCCTTGTTGCGCAGAGAGTTGAAAGACGCAGCTGCAGCGCACCGACCCGTTGTCGTCGGCGCTGCACGCCATTCCATGGGCGCCCAGTCGCTCGCCCGCGACGGACTGGCGCTGTCCTTCCCCGACGCTACAATCGAACCAGACACGGCCAACTCCGTCTATCGCACGCCGGCCGGCGTGCGCTGGCGGGACGCGATCGCGCAACTCGACAGGATTGGCTACAGCCCGGCGGTCATGCAATCCAACGCCGACTTCGGGGTTGGCGCCACATTCTCCGTCAATGCCCATGGATGGCCCGTGCCCTATGGCCCATTCGGCTCGACGGTGCGCGCGCTGCGGCTGATGCTGGCGAGCGGCGACATCCTCGAATGTTCGCGTGACAAGAACGCCGACCTGTTCCGCCTTGCGATGGGCGGATACGGCCTGGTCGGGATCATTCTCGATCTCGATGTCGCCATGGTGAAGAACGTCCATCTTCAACGCACGGCCGTGATGGTTGCGCCGGAAGAGTTCGGCGCCCGCTTCGTGAAAGCTGTGCGCGAACAGAAGACGCTCATGGCCTATGGCCGCTTGTCGGTCGAGCGCGCGCGCTTCTTTCATGAGGCGATGATGGTGACCTACGCCGCCGCGCCGAAGCAGCCACAGCCCTTGCCAGCGGTCGCCTACGAATCGTCGATGACCGGCGTCTCGCGCAAGATCTACCGGGCGCAGGTCGGCCACGAATACGGCAAGAAGGCGCGCTGGCTCGCAGAAACCGTGCTCGATCCCAGGATTGCTTCCGGCCTTGCCACGCGCAACAGCCTGATGGCCGAGCCCGTCGCCAATCTCGCCAATACCGACATGGCGCGCACCGACATCCTGCACGAATATTTCGTGCCGCCAGACCGTTTCGCCGATTTCATCGCGGCCTGCCGGCGCATCATTCCGCCTGCTAAAGCCGAATTCCTGAATGTCACGCTGCGCTATGTCGCGCCAGATTCTGACGCCGTTCTCGCATTCGCGCCGCAGGAGCGCATCGCGGCCGTCATGTCCTTCTCGCAGACGACAAATCCCGAGGGCGAAACCGACATGCTGCTGACGACCGAGAAGCTGATCGACGCGGTCGCTGGACTTGGCGGCGCCTTCTACCTGCCCTATCGCCTGCACGCGCGGCGCGACCAGGTGCGCGCCTGCTACGCCAACGCCGACGCCTTCGCGGAGGCGAAGCGCCGGCATGATCCGGGCCTGCTGTTTCGTCACGCAATGTGGGACGCCTATTTCGCATGAGCGCCATTCTCGCCCCGAGAAATGCGAGCCTGATCCTCGCCGCCGCGCTGCTGTTTGCTGCAGCGACCGACTACATTCCCGCCTTAATGGATGCGGATGGCCGCGTGTTCGGCCTGTTCCGGCTGGACGTCTACAAGGACGCGCTGCATGTCGCGTCCGGCCTGTGGGCGCTCGTCGCCGCCCTCTGGTCGCGCGGCGCAGCCATCGCCTTCCTGCGCATATTCGGCGTGCTCTATTTCGTCGACGGGCTGATGGGCGTCGTCACCGGTTCCGGCTTTCTCGACCTGTCGATCATCACCATCGGCTGGGCGCAGGTCTCCGCGCTGGTAAAATTCCTGTCCAGCGTCCCGCATCTCGCGCTCGGCGCCTTCGCGAGCCTAGCGGGCTTTCGCGCGCGGACCGGCGCGTGAGGCGCTGGCTGACACGCGTGGCGCTCGCGCTGCTCGTCGTCGTCGCGCTGTGCGCCGCGCCCATTCTGTGGGTCGAGACATCCTGCCACGGCGCAGGCCTCCGCGCGCCCGAAGCGCGCCTTGACGGCCTGGACGCCGAACCGGGCTATCGGCGCGCGGAAGGCGATTCCTTCCTCACCTTCCCCGAATGGAACATCGTCTACGCCTACGCAGATCTCGCGGGCGTGACGAAGCAGCGATCGGAATCGCATTTCGACTATCTCGAAAGCGTCGGCGGCTTCTGGCGAAGCCTGTGCACGGCGACGGCGGCCGCGTCCGGCGTCGGTCCCGCGACGCCGGACCAGAAGGCGACCAATTACATCATCGCCCTGTCCTTCAGCGCGGAAATGGCGATCAAGGGAGCGTGGGAGCGCACCATCGGCGCGCTCTCGATCACGGCCGCGGGCGAACATGCGACGGCGGAAGACCGCTTCGCCCTGCGCCTCTACGACGACTACGCCGCCTTCCTGAAGCAGACGCCCTGGTATCGCTTCCCCTTCGCGGTCGAACTCGGCCGCTTCTGGTCGCAAACGCCGTTTGTCGAGCCCGGCGTCGGGCTTGGCGGCTATGTCCGCAAGGTGGAGCGGCGCATCGCCCTGTCGCTCGAATGGGGCGTGAAAGCGCTCTACGCCAAGGCGATGGCGGCGCTGGCCGGACTCTCGCCGGCGGACCTCAGCATCAAGAGCGTCGTCGCGGGCCTGTCGGACGACGACATCGCACGCGAACCGCGCATCAGGCGCCTGCGCGATGTCGCGCCAGGCCAGACGCTGATCGAGACGCCACGCTATGACGCCTTCACCGACATCATGCGCGGCTTTGCACAATCGAGCCGCAGCTTTCTGGAGATCGCCGGCGCACGGCGCATCCTCACGACCGCGCTCGTGCGCGACGGCGCGGCGCCGCAAACAAACGCGCGTGCGCTGTTTGCAAATCCGATCCAGTCAAAGCCCGGCTGGCGGCGCGTCGGCTACGACGTGGACGTGCGCGACCTCACCGCCCATATTGCGGAAGTCGAGCGGCAGGGAGCCGTCTTTGAACACGCCTACGATTACTGACCGCGCACGACCGGCGCTGCGACTCGCCTTGGGTGGCGGCGCGGCGCTCGCGATCTGGTTCGCGGCGGTGTTCGCGACGACGCTCATCGTCAATCCGCCGACCATCGTCGCCTTCGGGAACAGCGAGTCGCTTCTGCGCGCCGTGGCGGCCGCCGGCGGTTCGCCAGTGCGGATCGGCCGCGGTTTTGTCGCCGCGCGCATGCCCTCGGCGCAGGCGACCCGCGCGCTGGTGGGGCGCGGCGCATGGGCCGTGTGGCCGACGACGAGCGGCATATGCGTGGACCCCGAGGTCCTGCGCAGGGCCTTCGGCGACAGCGCCTGAGGCTGCGTTCAGTTGGCGAAGCGGAAGTGCAGCACGTCGCCGTCGGCGACCACGTAGTCCTTGCCTTCGAGCCGGAATTTGCCGGCCTCGCGCGCACCGGCCTCGCCCTTGCCCGCGATGTAGTCGTCGTAGGCGATCGTCTCGGCGCGAATGAAGCCTTTCTCGAAATCGGTATGGATCACGCCCGCCGCCTGCGGCGCGCGCGTGCCCTTCTCGATGGTCCAGGCGCGCGCTTCCTTCGGGCCGACGGTGAAATAGGTGACGAGATGCAGAAGCTCGTAACCGGCGCGGATCACGCGGTTGAGGCCGGGCTCCTCGAGGCCGACGGCTTCCAGATAATCCTTTTGTTCGTCGGCCGGCAGGACCGCGATCTCGCTCTCGATCTTGGCCGAAACGACGACCGCTTCGGCCCCCTCTTCCTTCGCCCGCGCAAACACGCGCGCAGAAAATTCATTGCCGCCGTCAGCGGCCGCTTCCTCGACATTGCAGACGTAGAGCACGGGCTTCGACGACAAGAGCCCAAGCGCGGCGAAGGCCTTTCGCTCCTCGGGGCTAGCCGCGACCGCGATGCGCGCGGGCTTGCCTTCGCGCAGCAGCACGAGGCACTGCTCGACCAAGGCCAGAATCTCCTTCGATTCCTTGTCGCCGCCGCGCGCCTTCTTTTCCAGATTGGCGACGCGCTTCTCGAGGCTTTCGAGATCCGCCAGCATCAGTTCCGTCTCGATCGTCTCGATGTCGCGGATCGGATCGACGGGGCCGTCGACATGGGTGATGTCGCCATCCTCGAAGCAGCGCACGACATGGGCGATCGCGTCGCACTCGCGGATGTTCGCCAGAAACTGATTGCCGAGCCCCTCGCCCTTCGAGGCGCCGCGCACGAGCCCCGCAATGTCGACGAAGGTCAACCGCGTCGGGATGATCTCCTTGGAGCCTGCGATCTTGCAGAGCGTGTCGAGGCGCGGATCGGGCACGGCGACATCGCCGACGTTGGGCTCGATCGTGCAGAACGGGTAATTCGCCGCCTGCGCGGCCGCCGTCTGCGTCAGCGCGTTGAACAGGGTCGACTTGCCGACATTCGGCAGGCCGACGATACCGCATTTGAAGCCCATGATCCGGTCCGGTTTTTCGGGTGTTCAGGTGTTGCGGGCGGTATGCGGGGCGGGGCCGCAAAAGGCAAGAGCGCGCGCCTCTACAACAAAAAAGGCCCCGTCTCCGGGGCCTTTTTCAATATATGCATCGCGCTCAGTGCGGCGTGCTCGCCCACACGCGCTTCTTGGTGGCGTAGAGCAGGCCCGTCAGGATCGCCATGAACACCAGCACGCGGAAGCCGGTCTTCTTGCGTTCGTCGAGCGTCGGCTCCGCCATCCACATCAGGAAGGCCGAAACGTCCTCCGCATAGTTCTTGAGCGTCGTCGGCGTTCCGTCGGGATAGTCGACCTGGCCATCGCTCAAGGGCTTGGGCATCGCGATGCGGTTGCCCGGCATGATGTCGTTCCAGTACTGGCCGGCGTCCAGCTTCACGCCGTGCGGCGGCTCGTCCTTGTAAGCCTGCAGCAGCGCGGCAATGTAGTCGACGCCGTGCTCCTGGTACTGGATGCCCGGCAGCGCGTCGATCACGAACCACGGGAAGCCGCGCTTGTAGGAACGCGCCTTGGCAAGCACGGACATGTCCGGCGGCAGGCCGCCGCCGTTGGCCGCGCGCGCGGCATTGTCGTTCGGGAAGGGCGATGGCCAGTGGTCCGAGGGACGCGCCGGACGCTCGAACATGTCGCCGGAATCATTCGGGCCGTCCTTCACCTTGTATTCCGCCGCCAGCGCCTTGACCTGCGATTCGGAGAAGCGCGGGCCGCCCGGTTCCGCGAGATTGCGGAACGCCAGCTTTTCGGCCGAATGGCAGTTCGAGCACACTTCGCGGAACACCTTGAAGC
>CAMFKC010000081.1 GCA_945956975.1 uncultured Methylocystaceae bacterium
GGCGCGTGCATTGCGTTCGGCAAACGACTTTCGCGAGGCGACCCGCTCCAGTTCGTGCTCCAGCGCCTGCCGCACGGCTTCGGTCTTGGTCTTGGCGCCGGTCGCCTCCTGAAGGCGGATCGCCAAGGCGTCGACCGCGTCATCGCGAATGTAAAGGGACATGACCGCCTCCTTGAATATTCAAAGTACCACCAAATGAATATTCATGCCAGATCGCCTCACCTTCCATGCCCGGCATCCAGGCTGAACACCCGGTAGACGCATTGCGTCGTGGCGATCAGTTCGCCCTCGGCCATGAGGTCGACGTCCAGAAACGCAAGCGACTTCGTCAGCTTGCGCAGGCGCGCCCTGCCCTCGACCCAGGCGCCGACCTTGCTGGCGGCGACGAAGCGGCTGTCGAGCGCAATGGTGGCGCATTTTCGGCCGCAGGCGTGTTCGATCAGGTGGCCGGTCAGCGTGTCGGCGAAAGCCGTCAGCGCGCCGCCGTGGATGACGTTGTTCGGATTGCCGTGACGGGCGCCCGACTGGAAGCCGTAGACGTAGGTCTCGGCGTCCTGCCGCCAATAATAGGGGCCGAGTAGGCTGATCAGCCCCTCGGCCGCATAGGCCATGGGTTCGAAGCCGGCGGGAACGCTCACGCCGTCTTCTCGTCGGGATCGACGTAGCGCGGGAAGATCGGCGCCGGCGCGGGCAGGGCAGTCCCCTCCCCCAACCTGTGCGCCGCGTCCGCATGGCCGAAGTCGCGGGCGTCGGCCGGCTGGGCCAGCGCGTCGAGCAGCTTGCCCATGGCGCCGGGCATCGCCGGCTGCGCCATGATCGCGACAACGCGCAGCACTTCCGCGGTCACGCCGAGCACTGTCGCCATGCGGGCGGGATCGGTCTTGCGCTTGGTCCAGGGCTCCTCGCCGGCAAAATAGCGGTTGGCGTCGGCCACGACCTTGAACACGTCGGCCAGCGCGGTGTGGATCGCGAAGCCCTGCATCGCCGCGCGGCACTTCTCGGGGAGCGCATAGGCGGCGTCGAGAATGGCGCGGTCGGCCTCCGTCAGCTCGCCCCAGGCGGGCGCCCTGCCCTCGCAGTTCTTCGCGATCATCGACAGCGAGCGCTGCGCGAGATTGCCGAGATCGTTGGCGAGATCGGCATTGGTGCGGCTTACTATGGCCTCGTGCGAATAGGAGCCGTCCTGCCCGAACGGCACCTCGCGCAGGAAGAAGTAGCGCATCTGGTCGAGGCCATAGTCGCGGACGAGATCGGCCGGGCCGATCACGTTGCCGACCGATTTCGACATCTTCTCCCCGCGGTTGAACAGGAAGCCGTGGACGACGACCTGCTTCGGCACGGGCAAGCCAGCCGACATCAGGAAGGCGGGCCAGTAGATGGAATGGAAGCGCGTGATGTCCTTGCCGATCACATGCGCATCGCATGGCCAGAATTTCGCCCGCGGCGCCGAGGCGTCCGGAAATCCGGTGGCCGTGATGTAGTTGGTCAGCGCGTCGACCCAGACATACGTGACATGCTTCGGGTCGCCCGGCACGGGCACGCCCCAGTTGAAATTGGTGCGCGAGATCGAAAGGTCTTCAAGGCCTCGCTTCACGAAGGCGACGATCTCGTTGCGGTAGCTCTCCGGCGTGATGAAGTCCGGGTTCGCCTCGTAATGGGCGAGCAGCTTCTCGCCATAGGCGGAGAGCTTGAAGAGGTAATTCTCCTCCTCCATCCACTCCACAGGGCTGCCCGTCGGCGCGAACTTCTTGCCATCCGCGTTGGTGGTCAGTTCGCCCTCGTCGAAATAGGCCTCGTCGCGGACCGAGTACCAGCCCTCGTATTTCGAGAGGTAGATGTCGCCGTTCGCCTGCATCCGCTTCCACAGTTCGGTCACGGCGGCGGCGTGGCGCGGCTGGGTGGTGCGCACGAAATCGTCGGTGGGCGCGTTGAGCAGGTCGCCGAGCGTGGCGAAATCGGCGGCGACCTTGTCGACGAATTCCTGCGGCGTGACGCCGTCGCGCGCGGCGGTCTGCTGCACCTTCAGCCCGTATTCGTCCATGCCGGTGATGAAGAGGACGTCGTGCCCGTCGAGCCGCTTGAAGCGGGCGATGAAATCGGTGGCGATGCGCTCGTAGGCATGGCCGATGTGCGGCGCGCCATTCGCATAGGGAATGGCGGTGGAAATCATGAAGCTCTGCCGTGTCGTCATGGCGCCGGTTTACTCGTGTTTGGCGCCCAAGGCGAGAGCTCTGCCCGCCAGGCGGGCCAGCGACAAACCATAAATCATCGGCTATCAATGCCTCAGGCGACGCTTCAAAGAAGGCGCGCCGGGAGGGCTGTGCGTTGAGAGGGGCTGGATTTGCCGGGCGCATCGGCGTGCGTCTGCGGAAGTTCGCGTCGGAATTGGCGGTGTCGCAAGAGGCCGGCGAGACGTCCACTCGCGCGTGGCTGGCCTTGGCGCTCGTGGCGCTTTTCTGGATTCTCGCCTTCGCGCAATGGCCTCTGCGCGACCTCGTCGTCCCCTGGGATTCCAAGAACCAGTTCTACACGTTCTTCCGTTTCATGGCGGAGTCGATCGCCAAGGGCGCCACGCCTTTCTGGAACCCCTATCATTACGGCGGCCATCCCAGCATCGCCGATCCGCAATCCCTGATCTTCGCGCCTGCCTTCGTGCTGTGGGCGCTGGTCGACCCGCATCCGTCCCTGATCGCCTTCGATCTGATGATCTTCGCGCATCTTCTTGCGGGCGGTCTGGCGCTGGCGCTCTACGGCCATCGGCTCGGCTGGCCGGCGCCGGCGTCCGCGCTGGCGGCCATGGTGTTCATGATCGGCGGATCCGTGTCGGGACGGATGATGCATGCCGGCATCATCACGGCCTATGGGCTTTTTCCCGTGGCGCTCCTCTGGCTCGAGATCACGATCGACCGGCGATCCCGGCTCGCGGCGCTCGGCCTCGGCGGCGTGGCCGCGCTGATCATTCTGGGGCGCAGCCAGGTGCCGCTTCTGCTGTGCATCACGCTGGGCGCTCTCGCGGTCTGGCGGCTCGCGCGCGATCCGGGCGGCTGGCGATTTGCGATCAGCCGAACCGGCGTCCTCGCGCTGGCTGGCCTGACGGCGCTGGCGCTCATCGCCGTGCCGATGCTGCTGACGATCCAGTTCGCGGACTTCTCCAATCGCCCGCATGAGGAGTTGGCGGTTGCGCTGCGCTCGTCGCTCTATCCCGCCAACATCGCGAATTTCTTCGTTCCCGACGTCTATGGCTCGCTGCGGCCGCTGGCGGCGGGCAATTGGGGCCCGGCCTATTTCACCCGGCCCGATGTCGATTCCACCGATCGCGCCTTCAACTATCTGTTCGCCGGCACGCTCACGGCTCTCTTGCTGGTCTGGCACGGGCTCGCCGGCGGGCGGGCGATGCGGCGCGAGGCGCGGCCCTTCTTCGTCGTGCTGGCCGTCGCCCTGCTCTACGCCTTCGGCCGCTATACGCCGATCTTCCCGTTCCTGTTCGAGCACGTGCCGGGCATAGATCTGTTCCGTCGGCCCGTCGGGGGCGCGTTCCTGCTGCTCGTTGCGCTCGCCTATCTCACCGGCTTCCTCGCGAGCGCCTATGTGCGGGAGGGCGCGCCGAAGCCGGGGCTGTCGTGGCTGGCGATTTGCGGCTTCGCCGTCGCGGCCGTCCTCGCCTGGGCGCTCGTCTTCTCGGCGGGCTCCGCCCATGCGGGCGAGGCGGCGTGGGAAATCGCCAAGGCGGCGCCCCTGTATGCCGGCCTTATCGCGATGCTGCTTGCGCCGAGGTCGCAGCGCGGCCGCGGCCTGGCGCTGGCGGCGGCGGTCGCCTTCACGGGCGGCGAACTGATCTGGCGCAACGCGGCCAGCGTGCTCAACGCCGAACCGCGCGCGGCCTATGCGATGCTCGAGCATCCGACCGAAGAAGCCGCCAGCATCGTCTCCGCCATCCGGCAGGACATGGCCAAATCGCCGAATGGCGTTGCGCATCCGCGCGTCGAGATCGTCGGCCTCGGCGGCCCCTGGCAGAACGCGTCCATGCTGTATGGGCTCGAGGCGACGAACGGCTACAATCCGTTGCGGATCGGCCCCTACGACAGGCTCGTCTCGCCGGGCGAGGCGCCTTACACCGCCCTCCATCGCCGCTTCCCGACGTCCTTTCCCGGCTACGATTGCCTGCTGGGGCGTCTGCTCGGCCTGGAATATGTCGTGCTCGACCGGCCGATCGATCAGGTGCCCGCGCTCAAGCGCCGGACGATTGCGGAAGCGGTGATGAGCGGGCCGAAGGCCTGGATCTACAAGCTCGCGAACGTTTCGCCGCGCGTGACGGTCGAGACGCGCGTGAAGGTCGCCGACGCCTCCGAACTGATCGACGCCGGCGCCTTTCCCAGCGCCCTGCCCAATTCCGAGGTGCTGGTCGACAGCGAGGACGTGATTTCGCAGAAATACCTCGCGGAGCCTGCGCGCGCGAAAGCGAGCATCGTCGATTGGCGGCCCGATCGCGTCGAGATCGAAGTCGACAGTTCGGCGCCTGGCGTCGTCACATTGCACGACCTCTGGTATCCCGGCTGGGAAGTCGAGGTGGACGGCGAGCCAAGGCCACTGCTGCGCACAGATCTGCTCTTTCGCGGCGTCGAGGCGCCAGCCGGCAAGCACCGGATCGTCTTCGCCTACCGCCCGCTGTCGCCTGAAAACCTGATGTCGATCATCGACGGGCTGTTGCAGCGCGAAGAGGACTGAGGCGCGTGGCGCATGCATTGCCCATGGTCCTGGACCCGGCCATTCACGATCTTCGGCAAGCCGGTCGACACGACGGGCCAGCGGATTTCAATCGAGCTGCTGCCGAACAACACGGTCAACCTTTGCAGCGATCTCAGACAAGCGAACAATTGCAAAGTCGTGCCGTTCACGACGAAAAACGAGGCCTACATCATCACGGCCGCGGGCGGCTACTACGAGGTCCGGCTGAACAACAACAGCCTTTTCGGCATGTTCTGGTTCGATCCGAACAAGCGCGCGCAGTCCACGCCGGACGGAACATTCAACGCGCGGCAGGTACAGTAGAGCGTCCGCGCGGCATCGTCATGATGACGGAGGGCGACGCGCAGCCGCCAGATACGGCGCGCGGTCTCACCGCCAGCGGCCGAGGATTTTCAGCGCGCCCCAGCCGGCCAGCAGCGTGACGATCAGCGTGCCGGTCAGAGAGATCGCGAAGACCGGCCCGCCGGCGGACGCCAGACTGGACCCATTCGCGAACGGGCTGAGGATCATGACCATCACGAAGCCGGCGACAGGAGCCGCCAGGAAGGCTGCGACGAAGCAGACGATCACGTTGAGCGCCCAGCCCAGCGCGCCGCGCCTGCGTTTCCACGCTTCATCGATCGCCACGGCGGCTGCGCCGAGAAAGACGCCGAGCGCGATCAGCATGGGGCCGCCGACGCTCGATTGCGGGATCATGCCGCTCGCCTGAAGAAGCAGCATGCCGGCGACGGAGATCAGCAGGATGTAGATCATTGGTTCGGCTCGCTCCCGCCGGCAGCTCCGGGGCAAAGGCCCCGAGGGCTCCGGCGTCGTCAAAATAGGCGAGCGCCGCGATGGCGAAGTGCGATTTGAAACGTCTCGAACGTTACCGCGTGGCTGCGCCCAGATCCTCGAACACGCCGAGGATGAGCGCGCGCTTGTCGAGATTGTAGATCTCCGTCTCGCGCACGGACTTTCCGATCCTGTCCCAGGCTTCGGCCAGCGGCGCGAGGCGGCGGGGCCCCTGCCCGGCCGCCTCCTTCACGCGCGCGTCCAGCCAGACGAACACCGTCTCGACGAACGCGTCGTATTCGTTGCCGGCGGTGGGCCGCGCGACCGCGTCGATCAGCTTCTGCACGCCGCCCCAGTCGATCTTCGGCAGGCCGCGCAGCAGGTCTTCGGTCAGGCGCTGCGACGCCGCGCCCTGGCGGGCGAGGATGCGGATCGCCTCCCGCACCGATCCGTCGGCGCGCTGCGCCGCCTTTTCGATTTCCGCCTTGCCGAATTTCGAAAAGCCCTCGCCCTGCGCCTCGATCGCCCGCACGATGTCGGCCGGCGTCAGAGGCTGCAGCATCAGCTTGCGGCACCGCGAGCGGATCGTCGGCAAGAGCCTGCCCGGCTGATGCGCGAGAATGAGGAACAGCGCCTTGGCGGGCGGTTCCTCGACCATTTTCAGAAGCGCATTGGCGCTCGACTTGTTGAGTTCGTCGGCGGGGTCGACGATGCAGACGCGCCAGCCGCCGCCGGCGGCGTTGTGATGGAACATGTGCAGCGCGCGCCGCGCGTCCTCGACGCGGATTTCCGTGTAATGGCGCGGCGGCTTCGCCTGATGGTTCCACTCGCGCCGGAGCAGGAAGATGTCCGGCGCCGACATGGAGTCGATGAGGTGCGCGGCCTTCGCGTCCGGATCGACATAGAGGTCGCGCGCGCGCTGGACGGCCGGCAGGCGCGGGTCGGGATGGGCGGCGAGGAACCGCGCGATCCGCCAGGCGAAGGTCGCCTTGCCGACGCCCGGCCGGCCCCCGATCAGCCAGGCGTGCGGCAGACGGTCGGCCTTGTAGGCCTCGAGAAAGGCGGCCTCGGCGGCCTGGTGCCCGAACAGCGTCTTGTTCTTGCGCGGCGCGAGCGCGCCGTCGAGCACGTCGCTTTCCGGCGGCGCCTCGTCCCGGCGGCGCGCGCTCACGCGGCGCCCTGCTTCAAAACGGCCGGAAAGGCGTCGCGGACGATCGTCCAGATCCGGTCTGCAATTTCGTCGGGCGCCAGAGCGGCGTCGACGATGCGGACGCGCGCCGGCTCCTTCGCAGCGATCTCCAGGAAGGCCGAGCGCAGTGCGACGTGAAATGCGAGTTGCTCGCCCTCGAAACGGTCGACGGCGGCGTCGCCTCCGCGGGCGCGGGCGCGGGCCAGGCCCGCTTCGGGATCGAGATCGAGCAAGATGGTGAGGTCCGGCCGCATGGGACCGACGACGATGCGCTCGAGCATGGCGATCAGTTCCGGCTTCGCCTTGCCGGCGGCGCCCTGGTAGGCGCGCGTGGAATCGGCGAAGCGGTCGCACACGACCCAGGCGCCGCCGGCGAGCGCGGGCCGGATCAACGTGTCGATGTGATCGATGCGCGCCGCGCCGAACAGAACGGCCTCCCCGAACGGCCCGAGGTCTGCGGCCTTGCCCGCGAGCAGCGCCGACCGCAGCGCCTCGGCGCGGGGCGAGCCGCCGGGTTCGCGCGTGACGATTGCGCGGATCCCGGCCTGTTCGAGATGGGCTGCGAGCAGGCGCGCCTGCGTCGACTTGCCGGCCCCCTCGCCACCCTCGAAGGTGATGAAGCGGCCGGGTTCGACCCGGCGCGCGGCGGCTTCGGGCATATCGACCAGCGGCGCGTTCATTTCTTCAGGACGTATTTTCGCATCATCTGCCCGACAAGCTCCAGGCTCGCATCGAGCGAGCGGCGCGGCAGCGAGCCGACCACCACGTCTTGCGTCGCCTCGAGAGGAATGTCGAGCGCCAGCGCCTGCCCGCGCGTCAATTTCAGCCGCGCAACGGTCGTCCCCTTCTTGACCGGCGCGATCAGCGGCCCGTCGTAGACGATCTTGCCCTGAAGCCGCTCGCCGGAGCCGCGCGGCAGGAAAACTTTTACCTTCTGGGCGGCAGCGACCGGCACTTCGTGCGGCTCGCCGCCGTAAACAGGCAGCGATCCGATGGTTTCGCCCGGCTCGAACAAGGACTTGGCTTCGAGCGAGCGGAAACCCCAGAGCAGCAGCTTGCGGGCGTCCTCGGCGCGCTCGCTGCCGGTCTTGCAACCGTTGAGCGCAACGATCAGGCGCTGGTCGTTCTCGACAGCCGAACCGACGAGGGCGAATCCACTTTCGTCGATGTTGCCGGTCTTCAACCCGTCGGCGCCGATGTTCATCAGCAGAAGCGGATTGCGGTTCTGCTGCGTGATCTTGTTCCAGGTGAACGTCTTCTCGCTGAAATATCTGTAGTAGTCGGGATAGGTCTTGATGACGTGCGCCGACAGGAGCGCCATTTCGCGCACGCTGGTCTTCTGCTTCGGATCGCTGCGGCCCCACGGATTGGTGAAGGTGGAGCGCTTCAGCCCCAGCTCGCGCGCCCGGCGCGTCATCATGCCGCCGAACGCCT
>CAMFKC010000082.1 GCA_945956975.1 uncultured Methylocystaceae bacterium
GGAAGTAGGCGGCCTTGCCCGCGAGCTTGAGGTCGCCAGTCAGAGACAGGCTCATGCCTGCGCCGGCCGCCGCGCCGTTGATCGCGGTCAGGATCGGGCAATGCAGCCGGCGGATGCGGCGCAGCAGCGGGTGGTAGTGGCTCTCCAGCACCGCGCCGGCGTTCGGCTTCTTCGACGTCGACGTGTTGCGCCCCTGCAAATTCGCGCCCGCGCAGAACCCCTTGCCGGCGCCGGTCATGACGACGCAGCGCACGCCATTGTCGCGGTCCTCGATGAAGTCGAAGGCATCGATCAGCCCTTCGAGCATCTCGATTGAAATGGCGTTCATGACTTCGGGATGATTGAGCGTGAGAACGGCGACGCCATCCTCGACATCGACTTTCACGCGATTGAAATCAGGCATTGGTGGTTCCTCTGTGTTTCGGTTTCCCCTCTCCCGCGGAGCGGGAGAGGGTGGCCCTCGCGTGAGCGAGGGTCGGGTGAGGGCGCCGGGATTGCCGCGATCATTGTCGAAGCGGCGCGTCCCTAATCCGTCGCGCACGCGCGCGACACCTTCTCCCGCATGCGGGAGAAGGGAAATTCCCTACAATCCCATTTCCGCGAACATCTTCTTGCGCGGCCCCATGAAGCCGAAGAGATAGCCCGCGACCTTGCGCATCTGGATCTCTTCCGAGCCCTCGGTGATGCGGTAGCGGCGGTGGTGGCGGTAGATGTGCTCGAACGGCGTGTGGCGCGAATAGCCGATGCCGCCATGCACCTGGATGGCGCGGTCGGCCGCCTGGCCGCACAGGCGGTTCGCCCAGTAATTGCACATCGAAACTTTGTCGGAGAGCTTGTGCTCGAGACCCGCGCGCTCCGTGCAGTCCATCTCCCATGCGGTCTTGCGGATCAGCAGGCGCAGCATCTCCGCCTGCGTCGCGAGTTCGACGAGCGGGAACTGGATCGCCTGGTTGCTCGACAGCGGCTTGCCGAACGGCGAACGCACGCGGGCATATTTGATGCTTTCCTCGATACAGAAGACAGCCGCGCCGAGCGACGAGGCCGCCTGACGGATGCGGTTCTCGTGCACGAAGCATTGCGCCAACGCGAGGCCATGATCGAGATCGCCGAACAGAGCGTCCTCCGGCACCCAGACGTTGGTCAGCGACAGGCGCGGATGGTCCGTCGGCATGTTGAACGTCCACATATACTCCTCGATCACGAGACCGTCGGAGGGGACGGGCACGAGGAAACAGGAGATGCCGGTCGCAGAACCGTCCTTCCCGGACGTGCGCGCGAAGACAGCGCAATGCGTCGCGTGATGCATGCCGGTGATCCACATTTTCTCGCCGTCGATACGCCAGCCCGCCTTTCCGCCGCGCGTCTCGGGCACGGCGCGCGTGCCCATATGCGTGGCGTCGGACCCGTGTGCGGCTTCCGTCAGGCCGAAGCAGATGCGCGTCTCGCCGGTAAACTGGCCGGGAATGAAGGCCTTCTTCTGGTCCTCGCGCCCGTAGGTGTCGAGCATGATGACGACGGGGAAATTGCCGACGACCGAATGCTCGTTCTGCAGGTCATTGTGCAGTCCGAGACCTTGGCTCGCGAAATGCTCGCGGATCGCCGCCATGGCGAGGTTGGAGCCGTCCTTGCCGCCATATTGCTTCGGCAGGGCGAAGCGCAGGTGGCCCGCCTTGTCGGCGACATTCTTGGCCTCGCGCAGCAGCGCTTCCCATTCGGGACGCGGCAGGCCGCCGTTCTCGAAATCGGTGCGCGCCCATTCGCGGCGATGATCGAAGAAGCGGATGTTGTCGTCGCGGTTCTCGATCGGCTTGATCTCGCGCTCGACGAAGGCGTCGAGCTCGACGATGTAGTTCTGGATGTCTTTCGGCAGTTCGAAGTCCATGGGCGTTTCCTTTGTCTTGTTTATTGAGTGACCGTCATTGCGAGGAGCCGAAGGCGACGCGGCAATCCATAGCCGGGTTGTGGCTCTGGATTGCTTCGCTCCGCTCGCAATGACGGCCCATGATCGGTCATTGTTGTGTCCCCCGTCCGGCTTCATGCCGGTAGGGGCCGTATTGCGGTTGATCCACGGCGAGCTTCGCGAGCGTGGTCGCCCAGAGATGATCCGACAGCCCCGGCGTCTCCAGCGTGACCTCGCCATTAGCAATCTTCTGCGACAGTTCCGCATTCAGGTCGGCCAGCGCACCGCCATGTCCCAGCAGCTTCGTCAGCCGTTCCAACTCGGCGTCGTTCGCCGCAGGCTCCTGCACGATTTGCCGCGCGACGAGATCGAGCGCGTTGCATGATACCCGCAACTGGAACGCGTGATGGCCGGTCAGCGTGGGCAGCAATTGCTCGCGCAGGTAGTGCGCGACTGCGGAGAGGAGATCTGCCGGTTGTGGAGCGTCCTGCATCTTGCCGTCCTCACTCGCCGCGCGGCGCCAGCAGGCGCATGAGATCGATTTCGTTTTCGGATGTCCGCCGCGCGATCATCGACATCTCGACCGGCCGGTCCGACTGCAGCGCGCGCGAGCCCATGCCGATGCACATCACGCCCCAGCGCAGCGAGCCGAGCGTCTCCCAGAAGCGCAGCACCTGCGGATCGACTTTCGCGCCGCCGGCCGCCTCGTAACCCGCCATCAGGTCCTCGCGCTGGCCGAAGCCGCCGACCGGCTTGTCGATCACGCTGAAGCGCCACGCGGCCGTGCATATCCACCCCAAGTCGCGCATGGGATCGCCGATATGCGCCAACTCCCAGTCGAGCACGGCGGAGACGCCCTGCGGCGTGATCAGCATGTTGCCGTTGCGGAAGTCGCCGTGCACGAGGCGCGGTTTCGCATCCGTGGGCGGCATGCGCTCACGCAGCCAGCGAAAGGCGAGTTCGAAGACCGGACGCGGCGCGCTGAGGCGCCGATAGGTCTCGAACATGGTGGCGACCTCTTCCGCAGGCGATATGCGCGGAAGGTCGGGCAGCTTGGCTGGATCGACGGCATGAATACGCGCGAGAATCTCGCCCGCCTGATAGGCGAGCCTCGGCCGGATCGCGGCAAAAATCTCGTCGCGCACGATCTTGCGCCCAAGCGCCTCGCCTTCGACATGGCTCATGAAGAAGCCGCGCCCGAAATCGTCCTGCGGCCCGATGACATAATAGACATGCGGCGAAGGCACGCCCGCACGTTCGGCGGCCTGCATCAGCGCTGCTTCGGTCTCGAGCGAGATCTTCTCCACGACAGGCACGCCTGCCGGCGCGCGGCGCAGGATCATCCGCTCCGGCGCGCCGCCGCGCATGGCGATCAGCGACCACGTCTCCTGGCTCGCGCCACCGGACAGGCGCAAAACCTTGTCGAGCCGTTCGACATCGGGCGCGAACTTGCGAACGACCGCGAGCATGCGGTCGGGGAAGGAGAGTTCGTCGCTGTTTTTCTCGGGTGGCATCGCCCCCTCCCTAGCCCTCCCCCGCTTCGCGGGAGAGGGGACGGCAGGCGTTCGTGATCGCCAGTCATCGTGAAGCGAAGAATCTGCTCCCTCTCCCGCGAAGCGGGGGAGGGATGGGGAGGGGGCCTTACAGCCGCTCCACGATCGTCACGTTCGCCAGACCGCCGCCTTCGCACATGGTCTGAAGACCATAGCGGCCGCCGCGCTGTTGCAGGGCGTGCAGCAGCGTGGTCATCAGCTTGGTGCCGGAGCCGCCGAGCGGATGGCCGAGTGCGATCGCGCCGCCGTTGACGTTGAGGCGCGACGGATCGGCCTTCGTGCCCTTCAGCCAGGCGAGCGGGATCGGCGCGAAGGCCTCGTTGACCTCGAACAGATCGATGTCGTCGATCTTCATGCCGGCTTTTTCCAGCGCCTTGTTGGTCGCGGGAACCGGGGCCTCCAGCATGATCACGGGATCATGGCCCATCACATACATGTGGTGGACGCGCGCCAGCGGCTTCACGCCCAGCGCCTTCAGACCCTTCTCGTTCACGACCATCACGCCGGATGCGCCGTCGCAGATCTGGCTCGAGGTCGCCGCGGTGATCATGCCGCCTTCCTGCAGCAGCTTCACGCCCTTGATGCCGTCCAGCGTCGCCTCGAAGCGGATGCCCTCGTCGACCGTGTGCATCTGCTTCTCGCCTTCGACAGTCACCTGCACGGGTACGATCTCACGATCGAATTCGCCGGCCTTGGTCGCGCGGATCGCCTTCTGGTGGCTCTCGTAGCCGAAGAGATCCAGTTCGTCCTTCGTCAGGCCGTACTTCTTGGCGACCATTTCCGCGCCCGGGAACTGGCTGAACTGAACGCCGGGATAGCGCTCTTCCATGTTCGGGCTCTTGTAATTGCCGAAGCCGTGCTTGGCAGGCAGCGCCGCCGGCAGGCCCATCGGCACGCGCGACATGCTTTCCACGCCCGCCGCGATCACGATGTCCTGGAAGCCGGACATGACGGCCTGCGCGGCGAAATGCAGCGCCTGCTGCGAGGAGCCGCACTGGCGGTCGACGGAAGTCGCCGGCACGCTTTCGGGAAGCTTCGACGCGAGCACGGCGTTGCGGCCGATGTTGACGGCCTGCTCGCCGCCCTGGCCGACGCAGCCCATGATCACATCGTCGATGAGAGCCGGATCGGCGCCGGTGCGCTCGACCAGTGCGTCGAGAACCTGCGCGGCGAGATCGGCGGGATGCCAACCGGAAAGCCTGCCGCCCTTGCGGCCGCCAGCCGTACGCGCGGCGGCGACGATATATGCCTCGGCCATGTTCAACTCCCTCGCTTGTTCGTTTCCTCGGATTGTCGGACAGTTTAGGGGCGGGTCTGAGATTTAGTCAATCGACTAACTAAATCTTGCTCGCGTCCCGGCCATGCGATAAGTGCAAAGGACACGCGCCTCATCAAGGCGCAAGATTGCGACAAGCGTCAGAACAAGACGCAACGTGCAGGCAGGAAACATTCGGGAGGATACGTCGTGGCCTACGAACACATTCTGGTCGAGCGCGAGGGCCCGATCACCATCGTCACGCTCAATCGTCCGCAGGTGTTCAATGCGCTGCACAAGCCCGCGCATTTCGAACTCGAGGACGCTTTCGACAAATTCTCCGCCGATCCCGACCAGTGGGTAGCCATCGTCACCGGCGCCGGCGACAAGGCCTTCTCCGCCGGCAACGACCTGAAGTATCAGGCGGCTGGCGGCGAGCGCGGCTGGGGCAAGAGCGGTTTTGGCGGCCTCGTCTCGCGTTTCGATTGCGATAAGCCGATCATTGCGGCGGTCAACGGTTTCGCCATGGGCGGCGGATTCGAGGTCGCGCTGGCGTGCGACCTGATCGTAGCGGCTGAAAACGCCGTTTTCGCGCTGCCCGAGCCCTCCGTCGGCCTCGCCGCCATGGCTGGCGGCCTGCTGCGCCTGCCGGCCACGATCGGCATGAAGCGCGCGATGGGCATGATCCTCACGGCGCGCCGCGTCAGCCCGCAGGAAGGCAAGGAACTCGGCTTCGTGCATGAGGTGACGCCGGTCGGCCAGGCGCTGCACGCCGCGCGCACCATCGCCAATCACATCTGCACGCTCAGCCCCATGTCGATCCGCGCCTCCAAGCAGGTCGCGATCCGCGGCTCCGAAATGCCGCTCGCCGAAGCGCTCGTGAAGCAGAACGAATTCCCCGCCGTGAAGGCGATGTTCGGCTCCGCCGATCTCATCGAGGGCCCGAAGGCCTTCGCCGAGAAGCGCAAGCCGAATTGGACGGGCAAGTAACGACCACAATGACAACCGTCATTGCGAGCAAAGCGAAGCAATCCAGAGTCGCGACCCGGCTCTGGATTGCCGCGTCGCTTCGCAAAGGCGATTTCTGCCGACCTCGCAATGACGGCGGCTAGCGAAAGCCAGCGAACAAGAAAAGACGAGAGAGGAAGCATGACCAAAGCTACAGGCCCGCTCAGCGGAGTCCGCATCGTCGAATTCGCCGGCATCGGGCCCGGCCCCTTCGCCTGCATGCTCATGTCGGACATGGGCGCCGACGTCATCGCCATCCAGCGGCCGGGCCACGGCCGCAATCATCCCGGCAATTTCGTCAATCGCGGCCGCCGCACGATCGAACTCGATCTGAAGAAGGCCGAGGACGTCGCGACCGCGAAGCAACTCGTCGCCAAGGCCGACATTCTCGTCGAGGGCTTCCGCCCCGGCGTGATGGAAAAGCTCGGCCTCGGTCCCGACGAGATGCTGAAGTCGAACGCCAAGCTGGTCTATGCGCGCATGACCGGCTGGGGCCAGGAAGGCCCGCTCGCCATGGCCGCCGGCCATGACATCAACTACGTCGCCGTCACCGGCGCGCTCGACTCGTTCCGTGCGCGCAAGGGCGGCCTCGTCTCACCCCTCAACCTCGTCGGCGATTACGGCGGCGGCGCGCTCTATCTCGTCGTGGGCGCGCTCGCCGCGCTCATCTCGTCGCGCGCGACCGGCAAGGGCCAGGTGGTCGACGTCGCCATGTGCGACGGCGTCGCCAGCCTGATCACCATGTTCCATGCGCTGACGGCGATGGGCGTGTGGACGAACAAGCCCGGAGAAAACCTGCTGGACGGCGGCGCGCCGTTCTACGGTCCGTTCGAGTGCAAGGACGGCAAGTTCTTCACCATCGGCGCCATCGAGCCGCAATTCTACGCGGAACTGCTGCAGCGCGCGGGCATCGACGATCCCGATTTCAAGGACCAGAACAACCGCGCCAAGTGGCCTGCGCAGCGCGAGAAGATGGAGGCCATCTTCAAGACCAAGACGCGCGACGAATGGTCGAAGCTGCTCGAAGGCACCGACGCCTGCGCCATGGCGGTCTATTCGATGGACGAGGCGAAGAGCCATCCGCATCTCGTCGCGCGCAAGACCTTCGTGGAGCACGCAGGCGCCGTGCAGCCTGCGCCCGCGCCGCGCTTCTCCGGCACGCCCTCGCAGATCCAGTCCGCGCCGATGGAAGGCCGGATCGAGCCCGCGGCGGCGGTGGCTGCGTGGAGTTGAAAGCAAACTAGCGGCGCTTCTCCCTCCCCTTTATGGGGAGCGTGGCGAGCGAAGCGAGCCGGGTGGGGCGGGAGTATCGCCCACCAAGATTGTAGCCGCCGCTTTCGGCGTCGGGCCCCACCCGCGATGCTACGCATCGCGGCCTCCCCATAGAGGGGAGGTAGGGCGCCCGAGTTCCAGCGAATTAGATTTCTCGACACCAACACCAACGAAAGGAACACAACATGGATCTCAACGGTCTCTCAGTCTTCGTCACCGGCGGCGGCTCGGGCCTCGGCGCCGCCACCGCGCGTCTCATGGCCGCCAAGGGCGCCAAGGTCGCCTGCTTCGACCTTAACAAGGACAATGCCGAGAAGGTCGCCAAGGAAATCGGCGGCCTCGGCATCGGCGGCAACGTCGTCAACGAAGATGAGGTCAAGGCCGCGCTCGACGCCGCCACCGCCGCCAACGGCGTGCCGCGCGTTCTCATGAACTGCGCCGGCATCGGCAACGCCATCACGACCGTCAACAAGAACGGCGCCTTCCCGCTCGACGCGTTCAAGCGGATCATCGACGTGAACCTGATCGGCTCGTTCAACGTGCTGCGTCTGGCCGCCGAGCGCATGTCGAAGGAAGCCCCGCTCGGCGAAGAGCGCGGCGTCGTCATCAACACGGCGTCGGTCGCCGCCTTCGACGGCCAGGTCGGCCAGGCCGCCTATTCCGCCTCCAAGGGCGGCGTCGTCGGCATGACCCTGCCGATCGCGCGCGACCTCGCCCGCTTCGGCATCCGCGTCAACACGATCGCGCCGGGCCTGTTCCTCACGCCGCTGATGCAGGGCCTGTCGGAAGAAGCGCAGCGCAGCCTCGGCGCGCAGGTGCCGTTCCCGCCGCGCCTGGGCGATCCCAAGGAATACGCGATGCTCGCGGTGGCCATCGTCGAGAACCCGATGCTCAACGCCGAAACGATCCGCCTCGACGGCGCGATCCGCATGGCCCCGCGGTGATTTGATTTTTCGTCATGTGGCCTTCTCCTGCTTGCGGGAGAAGGTGGGCCCCGCGCAGCGGGGTCGGATGAGGGGCGCGCCGCTCTACGTCTGATTCTCGCAATCGCGGCGCCCTCACCCGACCCTCGCTCACGCGAGGGCCACCCTCTCCCGCTTTAAGGGATATGGCAGTACCGACAAGCGCCAGAAGAAA
>CAMFKC010000083.1 GCA_945956975.1 uncultured Methylocystaceae bacterium
AGGTTGCGGTACGCGGAGACGTTCTTCTGCGCGCGCGTGCTGAGCGTGCGCGCGCGTTTTCCCGGCCTGCCTGTCGTCGTGGTGTCGGGCCTCGAGGATCCCCGCATCGTTGCGGAAGCCATGAACTGCGGCGTCAGCGGCTTCATCCCGAAATCCGCCAAGAAGGCCGAACTGACCGATGCCATCCGCCGCGTGATGAACGGCGAGGTTTTCGTGCCCGCCTCGCTGGCGCAGGCGGGGTCCGACAAGTCAGGGCGGGCCAGGAGTCGCGATTTTGCCGAGCGCCTGTCGACGCTGACGCCGCAGCAGTTGCGTGTGCTCGGCATGATCCGGCAGGGGCTTCTCAACAAGCAGATCGCTTACGAGCTGGATGTCGGCGAAACGACGGTGAAGGCTCACGTGTCCGAAATCCTGCGCAAGCTCAACGTCGCCTCGCGCACGCAGGCCGTCATCGAGACGACCGGTCTCGATTTTGAATCCATTCTCGGCCAGAAGCGAGCCGGCGCATGAGCACGGCCGAGCCGCGCGATCATCTTCCGCGCGCCGAAGACTTTCTGCTTTGGCCGCCGACGATCCAGCCCTGGGGCTATCGCATCGTGGACCGGCTGTTCGCGCACCGCGTCATCCCGCGCGGACAGCCCAAGCCCTTCGCGCGGCATGCGGAAATAGCGCCTCGCTACGCAGTCGACGGCGTGACGCATGACGTCGCCGCCTTCATGGACCGAAATTTCATCAGCGGCCTTCTCGTCTTGCAGGACGGGGCGATCGTCTTGGAGCGCTACGGCCTCGGCCTCGAAGAAACCGACCGCTGGTCTACCATGTCGACCATCAAGTCGATGACGGCCATGCTTGTCGGCGCCGCCGTCCACGACGGCGCGATCGGATCGATCGACGACGAGGTGACGCGCTACCTGCCTGAAATGCGCAGCTCGGCCTACGACGGCGTCACGCTGCACCATGTGCTGACCATGTCGTCGGGCGTGCGCTGGAACGAGGATTACGCGGATCGCCAGTCCGACGTGAACCGCTATTCGAAGTCGATGGCCGACCGCGTTCCCGGCGGCGTGCTGAAACTGATGGCGAGCCTGCCGCGCGCGCACGCGCCGGGCTCGACCTTCCTCTACAATTCCGGCGACACTTTCCTGCTTGGCGCCGCGCTGACGCGCGCCGTCGGCATGCCGCTCGCCGATTACATGAGCGCGAAGGTCTGGCGTCCCGCCGGCATGGAATACGAGGGCTTCTACACGCTGGAATCGGAAGGCGGCCAGGAGATCGGCGGCTCGCGCGCCGGCATGGTCCTGCGCGACTTCGGCCGCTTCGCGCAATTCGTGCTCGACGATGGCGTGATCGACGGAGAACGCGTCCTGCCGGAAGGCTGGGTCGCTGCAGCGTCCACGCCCGCCTTCCGCGTGCCCGAGCCGCAGGCTGGCGTCACGCACTATGGCTATTCGTGGTGGCTGCGGGACGGCTGCATGTCTGCGCTCGGCTTTGCCGGCCAGCGCATCGACATCTTCCGCGAAGAGAAGCTGGTCGTCGTTACGCTCGGCGCCTTCCCGCAGGCGCCTTTCGTCGCCACGGGAGACAAGCCGCATCGCGCCGAGGTCGTCGCCTTCGTGGAAAGCGTGCGCGCACTCTACGCCTGAAGCAGATGCGTCAGCACCGCGCGCAATTGCGCGGGCTTCACGGGCTTGCGCATGAATTCGCATCCCGCGGCGCGCGACAGGTCGATCGCTTCCGACCCTTGATCGGCTGTCACGACCACGGCCGGAACATCGCGTTGCGCGATGCTGCGCGCCAGGATGATCGCCTGCAGTCCGCTCTCGTCGCGGTCCAAATGATAATCCGCGACGATGACGTCCGGCGACGCGCCCTCGCCGAGGCGCGCGCGGACGGTGTCCAGGTCGGGCGCCGTGATCACATGCGCGCCCCATTGCGCCAGCAGCCAGCGTGTCGCCTCCATCACGTCGGGATCGTTTTCGACCAGCAGGATGCGACGCCCGCTGAGATCGTTGGCGCGCGCCCAGTTCTCGACGAACACGAAATCGGCCGAGCGCGGAATGTCCGGCTCGGCGAGCTGCGCGACGACCGTGAAGCGCGAGCCGCGGCCCGGATTCGAGCGCACTTCCACGCGATGATCGAGCGCCTGCGACATGCGCCTGACGATGGACAGGCCAAGGCCGAGCCCCTCGCCGCCCTGGGCGCCCGCGCCGTGGTGCGCGCGGTGGAATTCCTCGAAAATGCGTTCGATATCTTGCGGCGCGACGCCGACGCCCGTGTCCGTCACTTCGATGCGCGCCTGCGCGCCGCGCCGTCGCGCGCCGACGAAGACGCCGCCTTCGCCCGTGTAGCGTGTTGCATTGGAGACGAGGTTTTGCAGCACGCGGCGCAGCAGGATCGGGTCGCTGACCACGGCCATGTCGGTCGGACGAAAGCGCAGCTTGATCTTCTTGCGCTCCACCATCGGCCGGAAATCGCTGTCGAGCGACTGGAACATGTCGGATAGCGCAACCGACTGGAATTCGGGCGTCACGACGCCGGCGTCAAGCTTCGATATGTCGAGGATCGACCGCAGATAGGCCTCGATGGTGACGAGCGCGCGATCGACTTGCCGGCAGAGTTTCGCGGCGCCGGGGTCGGCCTGCATGTCCAGAAGCGTCGACATGGAGAGCTGCGCGGCATAAAGCGGCTGCAGCAGGTCATGGCCGGCGGCTGCGAGAAAGCGCGTCTTCGACGAATTGGCCTTTTCGGCTGCTTCTTTCGCGGAGGACAGCGCGACATTGGAGCGCTCGAGCTCGAGCAGCGCGCGCTTCAGTTCGGCGGTCCGCTCGCGCACCTGCGCTTCCAGACCGATCGCCGTCTGGAACAGGGAATAGGCGCTCGCCTGCTGATCGATACGATTTTCCAGCCGCTCGACCAGCGCCGCGTTGATCCGCGTCAGGCGCTGCACGATCTCCTGCGGCGGCGCGCGCACGGTGCGGCCCATGATGTCGGCGGCGATCAGTCGGTCGTCCTCGGCGTCGTTCAGCATGTGCGCGCGCCGATGGCGAGGCCGGTGAAGGTCTGGTTGAGGTGCATCGCGCCGTATTGTTCGCCGAACGTATTGAATCCGACGACCCCGAAATCGCGGTAGACGTCCGAAAGTTCGCGCTTCATCTGGCGGTTCTCGGCGTCGAGCCTGCGCAGCGCGCAATCGAAGCCCAGAACGAAGTCCGCGCCGCCCAGGCCGCCCGCCGCGCTGCGGAAGGCGTCGCGCGCGCTGTCAACGAGATGCAACGAGCGCGACATTGTCAGCACCACGCCCGTCTCCACCGCGCAGAAAAAGGTGAGCGAGCCATCGGGATTCGCATGGCCGATCGAGCGGCAATAATATTCGCCGCCGACCTTCACCACCACGGGATGTGAGGCAAAGCTCATCGTGTCCAGTTCGGTGGCGTCGACGCCGATGCAATCGGCATATTCGTGCGCGGCTGGCGCTGCGTTCAATTCGATCACGCGCCGCTGCTCTTGGTCGCACGCAGTCACGACGAGACGCACGTCGGTCGGCTCGAAATTGTCGTGCCGAAAAGCGCTGAACTGGTGCTTGGTGCGCACCAGCGCGAGCACGCCGGCGTCCGTCAGCACGCGTCCGTCGGACACGCACCAGGTGCGTTCGAAATTCAGGTCGTCGCCGGTCGAGCCGCCGAGCACAGGCAGCCCGTCCAGCGCGCGATGGATGGCGGAAATGAACACCTCTTCGCGGCGTGACAGGCCGTCGATGAAGGTGAGCGCGAAGGCGTCGCTCGCCTCGAACCCCGGCGACGGGTTGGCCGCCTCGTCGCGCCGGAAGCGTTCGACGCGATGCACGATGTCGGCGAACTCGACGCTGGACAGGTCTTCGATGGCGAGCGTCGCCGCGTTAAATCCGTCTGCGGGCAGGGCGATCGAAACGATCGATCCCTCGGCGTAGCCGTCCGGTCCGATTTCGCCCGCTGTCGAGCAGGCGATGTGTGGCGTGCCGGGAAATTGCGCCGCCAGGGCGGCGGCGAGGGCATGGGGATCCGTGGTCGCGGCGGCGAAGACGAGCAGCAGGCCGGGCGTCATGTCGCTGCAATGCTGCGCATGGAAGGCGACCGCCGCGGCGGCGTCCACGTCCGGCCAGACGCTGCAGCGCGCCCCGCAGGAATATGTCTGCGCCACCGCTCGCGCCAATCGCCGGCCCTCGTTGTATCCGCGCTTCTTTTGCCTAGATACTAGCCCGCACCGCGCGCCCCCCTCAACCTGCGGATGCCGCGCGCCCGGAGAAGGGCATGAACGTTTCCATCGGCGAAGCCGCACAAGCCTCGGGCGTATCGGCCAAGATGATACGCTACTATGAAAGCATCGGATTGATCGCCGCGCCCGCCCGAAGCGCCGCCGGTTATCGTTTTTATGACGAACGGGCCGTCCAGACGCTGCGCTTCGTGCGCCGCGCCCGCGACCTCGGCTTTCCCGTCGAGGACATCGGCAAGCTGCTCGGGCTCTGGCGCGATGGCGCGCGGTCGAGCGCGGACGTCAAGCATCTGGCCGAGCACCACATTTCCGCGCTGGAAGAAAAGATCGCGGCGCTCCAGTCCATGCAGCGGACGCTGCAGCGGCTGGCCCGGACCTGCCATGGCGACGAGCGGCCGGATTGCCCGATCCTGGACGATCTCTCTGCGGGCCCGCCCGCGCCTGCTGCATCGCGTCGCAGCCGCGTCTCTTGACCTTCCCATCGTGGGAAGGTTCAGACAAGGGCAGATGACGCTGGCGGCAGCGCTGGCGTCGGGAGGCTTCCAATGCTCGACCGGCCGCAAAACCTTGCCGAATACGTCTTCCCCGTCGATGGGATAACCTGCGCGTCCTGCTCGTTGCGGGTCGAAAAGGCGCTGGCCTCCGTCCCCGGCGTGAAGAGCGCCGTCGTCAATCTCAGCGCCATGACCGCGCGGGTAGAGGCGACGCGGGACGTCAAGCCCGCCGATCTCGTCGCCGCCGTGGAGGCTGCAGGCTATGCCGCGCCGCGCGAGGACATCCTGCTCGACGTCGCCGGCATGACTTGCGCGGCCTGTGTCGCACGGCTCGAAAAGGCGCTGAAGGCCACGCCGGGCGTCATGTCCGCCCGCGTCAGCCTGCCGGCCGAGACGGCCGACGTGACGGTCGCCTCGGGTCTTGCGACTACGGCCGATCTCGTCGCGGCCATCGAGAACGCCGGTTTCGAGGCGACCCCGCGCGCGAGCGACGGCAAGGCGGCCGAGCGCAGCGGGGAAGCGCGCGAGACCTGGACGCTTGCCGGCGCAATGGCGCTGTCTGCGCCATTCCTCGCCAACATGGGCTACGAAATCGCGACCGGCGCGCCCTTGCTTGCGCCATGGATTCAACTCGTGTTGGCCGCGCCGGTATTTTTGGTCGCCGGCGCCCGCTTCCATGTCGGCGCCTTCAAGGCGCTGCGCGCGGGCGCGGCCAACATGGACGTGCTGGTCTCCCTCGGCTCCATCGCGGCCTTCGGTCTCGCGCTCTGGCGCATGGCGCAGGGCCATGCGCATCACCTCACTTTCGAGGCGGCCGCGCTGGTGATCGCCTTCGTCCTCTTTGGCAAATGGCTGGAAGCCCGCGCCCGCCGCGCGACCGGCGGCGCCGTCGCCGCGCTGGCCGCGCTGCGTCCGCCCGTCGCGCGCATCCTGAAAGACGGCGTCGAAACGGAAGCGCCCGTCGATGCGGTGAAGGCCGGCGATGTGCTGGCTGTGCGGCCGGGCGAACGCATTCCCGCAGACGGCGTGATCGTGTCGGGCCGCAGCGAGATCGATGAATCCATGCTGACCGGCGAGTCGCGCCCGGTCGCACGCGGGCCGGGCGACGATGTTTCGGGCGGCAGCGTCAATGGGGCAGGGCGGCTGGAAATCCGCGCCACCACCGTCGGCTCCGCCTCGCGCCTGTCACGCATCATCCGCCTTGTCGAACGCGCGCAATCCTCCAAGGCGCCGATCCAGCACACCGTCGACAAGGTCGCTTCCGTCTTCGTGCCGGTCGTCGTCGCGCTCGCCGTTGCGACCTTCATCGGCTGGAAGATCGCCGGCGCCGATGTCGAGACGGCGCTGGTCAACGCCATCAGCCTGCTGGTGGTCTCCTGCCCGTGCGCGCTCGGCCTTGCGACGCCCGCCGCGGTGGCGGTGGGCATGGGCGCCGGCGCGCGGTCGGGCATCCTTGTGAAGGACGCCAGCGCGCTCGATCTCTCGCGCAAGATCCAGACGATTGTCTTCGACAAGACCGGCACTCTCACCATTGGCCAACCCGTCGTCAGCGCCATCGCGGCCGTCGATGGCGATGAGATGGCGCTCTTGCGACTGGCGGCTTCGGCCGAACAAGGGTCCGAGCATGCGCTCGGCCGCGCCATTGGCGCGCGTGCGAGACAGGACGGCGTCGATCTCTTCGCGCTCGATTCGTTCGAGGCGAAGCCCGGCCGCGGACTGGAGGCGCGGCTCGGCGGGCGCGTCGTGCATGTCGGCAATCGCGCGCTGATGCAGGAGATCGGGGTCGACGTCGACGCGCTCGCCATGCTGGCGCAGGATATCGAGACCAAGGGCGGCACGGCCTTCTTCATCGCATCCGCGCAGGACGGCGCGCCGCAGCTTTCCGGCCTGATCGCGACATCGGACGAACTGCGGCCGGAAGCCGCCGCCACGCTCGGGCGCCTGCGCGCGCTGGGCGTCACGCCCGCCATGCTCACAGGCGACGCCGAAGCCGTGGCGCGCGCATTCGCGTCCAAACTCGGCGATGTCGACGTGGTCGCCAGCGTGCCGCCGGAAGGCAAGGCCGCGGAAATCCGTCGGCTGCGCGCATCCGGACGCGTCGTCGCCATGGTGGGCGATGGCGTCAACGATGCGCCGCCGCTGGCCGAGGCCGACGTCGGAATAGCGATGGGCGCGGGCAGTGAGACGGCGCTGGAAGCAGCCAGCGTCGCGCTGCCCGGCGACGATCTCTCGAAGGTCGTTGCGCTGATCGATCTCTCGCACGCCACCGCGCGAAAGATCGGGCAGAATCTGTTTCTCGCCTTCGCCTACAACGTCATCATGATTCCGGCCGCGGCCGCCGGCATGCTGTCGCCGGTCGCAGCGGGCGCGGCGATGGCGGCCTCCAGCGTCAGCGTCGTGACGAACGCGCTGCTGCTGCGGCGGTGGGCTGCACGCTAGCGGTCGGCGCGAGGGCCGCCGGGCTTTCCACATATTGCGCCATCGCCGCCGCCAGCATGGGCGCGGTGGCGGGATGGTGGATCGTGTAGGGCCCGGGATTGATCAGCACCATGTTGTTGATCGTGCCGAACAGCATCTGGAAGGCGAAGCGCGCGCGGTCCTCCACGCCGTCGCGCGCCTGCGCAGGAACCAGCGCGAGCATGCGCGGCAGGGCGTGGGAAATCTGCAGTTCGCCGAGTTCGCGCATCGGCGTCCACATTTCCGTCTCGCCATTCGCGCGGCGCAGCGAAGCGCGCACCAATCCTTCGTAGCGGCGATACCAGGCGATGGCGCCGCGCGCGATCCAGCGGGCCAGGTCGGCGACTGACCCGTCAGGGGCGGCGTTCGATTCGTAGTCGGCGATCACGCGCTGCCGCGCCTGCGCCACCACGATGCGCTGCAGCGCGCCGACGAAGGCCTCCTTGTTTTCGAAGCGGCTGTAGAACGCGCCGATCGTCGCGCCCGAGCGCGCGCACAGCGCCTCGATCGACAATCCGTCGAAGTCCACTTCGCGCAGCAGTCCAAGCCCTTCGTTGAACAGCCGCAGGACGAGGTCGCGGCTGCGGGCCTGCGCGGCAGGGCGCATGCCGGGGGAGGCGAAATCTCGAAGGGCCAGCGCTTCGAGCGGGGGTCTTCGGGAAAGTGCGGACATCGTCTTGACCATTTAAAAATCAGAATTATCATTCTGATAAAATAAAACGGGTGAGGAAACAACATGCGCAATCACCGGCTGGACATCAGCCCGACCTCTGGCGCGCTGGGCGCCGTCATCCAAGGCGTCGATCTCGCCGGGCCGCTCGACGA
>CAMFKC010000084.1 GCA_945956975.1 uncultured Methylocystaceae bacterium
GGCCACGATCACAGCCCCGCCGCTCTCAACCCATTTGAGCTTGCGAATGATCTCGCCCGCCCACGGCATGCCGTCGAACTTCTGCGCCACGGTCAGGGACGACGACCGGAACGTGATGCTGCCAGCCTCGATTTCCATGAACCATTCGACGCCGACCGCCGGGCGCACCTTCTCGCAAATGCCGGTTGTGGCGAAGAGCGCGCGCCGGCCAGGGCGGCGGCGAAGCCCACGCGAGGCGAGGATGCGGACGTTTCGCGCCTTCCGCAGACCGGCCCGCATGATCTCGGTGTCATCGGCTCGCAGCGCGGCCGGGTCGATCTGGCCCGCCGAGAAGTCCCGCTGAGCGACAATCTGAGCGTCCATCAGCGCCCCGTGTATCGACGAGAGCCGCGACCAAGGCGCCGGGCGGCTGTGCGCGACATGAACATGGCCCGCGGCGGCTCCTGCCGATCAAGAGCCGAACGCACTTCTTCGAGCATCGCCTCGACATCGGCATCACGACGCCGCGCGTTGTCGGTGTCTTCATTGAACCCGCGCAGGAGCTGCGCTTCGACCTTCATGGTCACGAGTTCGGCGAAGAGGAGCGGCCACTGCCCAGGAGCTGGTGCCCGAACATATTTGACGCTCACGCCCTGGTCACAGGCGCAGCACAGCTTCTGGTCGACGATTTCGAACTCACGAATGGGCGCCCCGCTCCAGAACGCATTCTCGACCAGCAAGCAATCGCCCGGCAGAACGTAGGCGTTCTGGTAGCTCTCGTGCGGCGAAACAGGCAGGCGTCCCGCAAGCGGCGCCGTCGTGTTGGCGAAATTCCATTTGTGCCGGGGGATCAGGAAGGCGAGGGCGCGGCGATAAGCCGGATCGGCCGCCTGCCATTCCGCCGATCCGTCATACTCGACGTTCACCCGGTTGTTGCCGGTGGCCTGCAGCGCATCGTTGATGACGGTGAGACGATCCATGGATGGACCGTGCGGCAGCTATGGCGCGGCTGCACCGCACATAAGAAAGGGCGAGGCTCGCGCCCCGCCCTCATGATCCCCCAGCCGAACCGCCGATCAGGTGTTCGGCGAAGTCGTCGCGTGACCGCCGCCGAGTTCCGCCGCCTTCGCCCGGGCCGCCGCCTCGTCCAGACCGCTTTCCACGATCGCGTCGTTCGACGTGTCGATGACGTTGAACTTCTTGTTGCCGACGTGCTCGACTTTGTAGCGCGGCACGGCCGGGCCGGCGTTCGGGTCACGATCCTTCTTGCGCGCGCGCGGGTCCTCATAGGAATAGCGCTTGGGGTCGAACTCCAGCGCCTCGCGCGCATCGACGGAATCCAGCAGGTGCTCGCGCACCTCGTCGCCGTCCTTCTCGAAAACCTTCACCTTCGCCATGGGGGCGGCTCCTCAGATGTTGCCCCGGCTCAATGGCCGGGGTCGTTGGACATGAAGGCGGTGTAGTTGATCGAGGGCGTGGTGCCCGCCGCCTTGGTGTAGAGCCGGATGTACCGGTAGACGGTATCCGCCTGCTCGTTGGTGACGCCGAGCTCGTAGCGGCCGACCGTGGAGTTCTGGCCGCCGCCGTCGCGCGACGCCGTAGCGCCGAGGTTGAGCTGCGCCAGGTTCTCGATGCCGGAGGCGAACGAAGACGAGTTCGAGCCCTGCACAATGATGTCGTAGGCCTCGTCCGTGGACGAGATGTCGATCGCGCTCACGTCGATGACGACGGTCCCCTCGAAGCGGGCGGCGCCCATGTCGAGGATCTTGTTCGAGCCGCCGACCTGGGCCGCGGCGGAAGCGGTGACGGCGCCAGCATCCTTGAGCTGGAGCAGCGCGTCGAAGGTGAAAGTCCGGCTGCCCATCGCGAGCCCCCATGTTCGAGAAAGGACGACGGGGCCGGAGCCCCGCCGGGTTCGTTACGCGACGATGGCCGCGTTGGTGATCGAGGACAGCCGGGTCAGGCAGTACTTGTGCTCGTCGACCAGGCCGACATCCCAGGACAGGTGCGTCCGGTAGGTGATGCCGTTCTCCAGCAGACCCATGTCCTTGAAGGCCATCGGCTTGAGCTGGATGCCCTTCAGGCCGCCGTCGCGGAACGACACGACGTAGATCGAGGTGGTGACCGGCGAACCGCCTCCGGACGCGACCTCGGAGAAGGGCAGCATCGCCGCGTGATCGTCCTTCTGGTAGCCCCACAGGATCGGGAGGCCGGCATAGGACATTTTCGGCTTTCCGATCTCGTCCCAGGACTGGAGCACGAAGCCGGTCAGCGTCTGCGTGCGCGCGGCCTGGATCCAGAGCGGCATCGTCGAGTAGTCGGCGATGATGTGGGTCGGCGTGTTGGTGTTCGCGATCGCTTGGTCCAGCTTCAGAAGCGAGAGCGGGCCGCCGCCGGATGCGGCATTGTTGACGATCGTCCGGTTGAACAGGCGCGAGCGGCGCTGCAGCCCGTCGAAGACGCGCGGGTTGCTCGTGTTGTCGCCCTTCAGGAAGGTGTCGATCCAGAGCCGGCCGGCCGCGGCCATCGCCATCGTCTCTTCCCGGGCACGGCGGGTCTCGCCGTAGCGGTCGACGATCGCGCGGTCCACGTCGAGGTCGTGGTCAACGATGTAGCTCGACTCCTGGAAGGGCGAGATCACCCCGACGCCGGTCGTCGACGGCTCGTTGATGCCGCGGAAGCCGACCGTGGGCAGCGCCGCCTGGCGGAAGCCCTCATAGACCGCGCCGGTCAGGCCGTCGAACGGGATCGCGCCCATCACGTCGGACGACGTGGCGAACATCTCGATCAGCGGGCGTTCGGGCGAATTCGTGCCCAGGCCCTTGGCGTATTCGATCAGCGTCTTCATGGTTTAACCCCCTATCGCCCGCCGGACGCGGCTTTGCGCGCGGCAACCAGCTTCTCCGCGGGCGACATCGCCGCGTATTCCTCTTCGGTCGGGCCGGCGTGGCCGCCGTCTCGTCCGGTCTGCGTGAAGTTCGGAGCGCCGCCACCGGAGGCTAGGCGCATCACCCGCTCCAGCGTCTCGATGCCCGCCTTGAATTTCGTGATGCCGCCGAAGAGCACCGCCGCATCCGGGCCGAGCTTGGCGTTCACCCAAGTCTCGACCGCCTTCTGGCGGTCGGCCGCCTTGGGGCCGAGCTGCTCGAACTGCTGCTTGAAGACGGCCTGATCAGCCTTGGCCTGCTCGACCTGCATCTTGGCGTAAGAGCCGACGAGCTTCTCGAAGCCCGACTGGTCAAGGCCGAGGTCGTGCGCCACAGCGCGACCGAACGCGAACATCGGATCCTTGTCGTCGAGCTCGAAGGTGACGCCATCGCCGAAGTCGAGCCCATCGGGCAGCTTCAGCTCGTATCCTTCCGGCTTCTCCGGCGCCGCGGCGCGCTTCGAATCCTCGCCGGCCTTGAAAGCGGCCAACTCATCGAGGTGGGTCTTGAGGTCCGCGCCCTTGATCGCGCCGCCTTCGCCGTCCCAGAACTGTTCGGGGAGCCAGTCAGGACGGGTCGGCTTGTCATCCGGGGACGCGACGACGGGCGCCGCGGCTGCCGGGGCCAATGCCTGCGGCGCGGCCGGCTCGCTGGAGGGCGAGGTCGGAGCGGGCGTCTCTATGCTCGGCTGCGTCATCGATCGGCTGGTCCTCAGGGACGAACTGCAGAATTTCTGCAGCCAACCTGCGGCGGCCCTCAGAATCGTGCACCGCACAGGTCGGAGCGCCGAGCGGGAGCACCTTCAGAACCTCACGCCGAAGCCAGAGCGCAATGCGCTCGCCATCGCCGCGCGTGCCGCGATCAGTGAGCACTCGAGCCCAGGCTTCAGCCAGTTCCTCGTTCGGCGTCATACCGGCGGCGCTCCACCTGTCGCCGGGCCAGGCCCACCGCCACCACCGCCACCGAGCAGCGGGCCGAACTGCTGGATCGCCCCCTGGATGTCCTCGGCCTTGCGGAACACCACGATCTTGTCGCGGAGCTTCCGCTGGACGTTCTGGAGCGTGGCGGAACCGTCGATCTCAACCATGGCCGTCTGCTGGAAATAGGCTTGCGCCATCTGGAGGATGCGGCCCGCGACCTGCACGTCCTGAAATTCCTGCGCCTGCTCGGTCGGATCATAGGGCGTGAGCGCCACGGCCTTCCCATTGACCTTGATGTCGTCGATCGTGCCGCGCGCCATCAGCAGGTACTTGAAGCGCAGGAACAGCTCGGCCGGCCCTTCCTTGAAGAAGATTTCGCCCGGCGTGCCGAGCCGCCGCTTCGCGCGCTGGATTTCGTCCAGCCACTGCTCCGCGGTCGGAGGCGTTTTGCCCTGCTGCTCCGGGTAATCGGCAAAGAACAGGCGCTTGATCCGACGCTCGATGTCCTGCGTCACGAACTCGGCGAAGTTGACGTTCGAGTCGAACCCCAACCGCTCGACAGGCGAATGCTGCCAGGGCCGGGCCTTGTACCCCATGCCCGGCTCGATGCCGTTCTCGAAGTTCATCACGCCGTCGTCGGCATAGATGAAGGGCGAATGGATCTGGAAGTCAGCGTTCTCGATCTTGAGCGCCTCGGTCTCGTCGAGACGGCGCAGCTCCGGCAGCGCCTGCAGAGCAGGGCCGTGCCCGAACGGGAACAGCGTATCCGGGTTGAAGCGCCAGACGAGGAGCGGGCACGAGCCCGGGCCTTTCAACTCGGCCTCGAAGACCTGCTTCTCTCCCACGCGGATGACGTGCTGCCAATAGACATCGGCGTCATTCTGCCAGAGGCGCCACCAGCCCCAGGACACGACGCAGCGCTCGTTGCCCTTGTCCTTGATCTTCTTCTGGATATCGGCGGGCAGCGTGACGCCAGGCAGGAGCGCCGGCAGATGCCGGTAGCGCGTATGCCGCACGATGAAACGATCGTCGATGTCGCCATAGGGGCCGACGTTGATCTCCAGCTCGCGCAGCGGAACCGTCTGGGACACGATCGGCTCATGCGCGCGCAGATCTGAGACCCACAGCGCCACCGTGCCAAGGGCCGCATCGGGCATGTAGGCCAGTGCCAGCGCGGCATAGAGGTTCGAGGCACGGATCGCTTCGAAAATCGTGGTGGTTTGCGCCGCCACGTCGTCTTCGATCTGGGACCATTCATCTTCGGTCAGGTCGATGCCGCGCTGCTGCTGCGCCCACTCGATGATCTTGGGCGTGAAGGTGTTCAGGAGCTCGGTCGCAAAATCTTGCGCCATCTCCATGCCGATCGAGATCTGCAGCTCGGCGATGTCGGTTTCGCGGCCGCGGTCTGTCTGCGGGCTTTGCGACGACACATCCCGGCAGCGCTGAGGCGCCGTGAAGAAATAGGCCTCCCGCAAATCGACATCGACCTGCGCTTTATAGCGCCGGCAATCCTGCAGGCGCTGGGCGGCTTCCTTCTCCAGCTTGGTCTTTTCGCCTGCCATCAGGCGACCCGACTGGTGCCGCTCAAAAGCGAGCGCGTGTTGAACACGCGGAGCAGCCGGTTTGTGTCGCGGCCGAGGATATCCTGCATCGCGGAAGCCTGCGTATCGCTGGCGACTGCGGACTGCTTGTCGAGCTCTTGCTGCTGAGCGGTTGCAGTTGCCATCGCCTGGCGGCGCTGAGACGAGCCGCTGAACATCGAGCCGCCCATGCGGTGCCTCCTATGCTGAGGCTCGCACCATCAGGCGCTCAGCCCGCAGCCGCACCGCACATCACCAGTCGACGACCTCGGCACCTTCGGCCAGGCACTGCCGATAGAGCGCATCGGGGCGCAGCGGCCGGCGAGAAAGCCCGAGCAGATGGGCCATCGCCGGCACGCACCAGAACCCCAGGCGCATCCACGGCGCGCGGCCTTCCGCCGGCTTCATCGCCAGCGTGACATTCCCGGCGCGCAGATCAGCGATCCGCTCATCCGAACCGGGGCAATCCGGCATGACGGCGACGCGCGTCCTGTTCATCGTCACTTCGTAGACTAGCCACGCGCGCTGATCCGGCACCCATCCGAATGCGAGCACATGCGCAAACCGGCCGGCGGCAAGCCAGCGCACCCAGCGGCGATCGGTGCGCTCGGTGAAGATCAGAAACCACATGCTTGGCTCGACGCCGATCCGCCCGCTATCGCCCGCCATCAGGACACCCGGCGCAGCGAGCGCCGGCCCTGGTATGCCTTCACCGGAGCCGCGGGCCGGTTCGCCGGCCGGTCGCGCCCCGTCATCACCGATTCCTCGCCTGCGCCGAGCAGCAGATATTGCAGCGCGTCCGCGATGTCGGAATAGCGGTCCTTGACCGGCTCGACCTTCTGGAAGTCGCCCTTCTTGAAGTGATAGCCGCCGGCCATCGCCATCTTGAGCGCGCGGCAGCCCGGCGACAGCAGGAAGCGCGGCATGCCGTCACGCATCCCGTTCAGCACGAACTCAACCGCGCCGATGCGGGTCTGGATGTTGTTCGAGGGTACCGGCGCCGCGGTCACGCGCATGCCGTGATCGGCGAACACGTCATAGGCCGTGGCCTCGTCCGACTGCACCTTGTCGTTGCCCTTCGGATCGCCAAAGAGCTTGATGCGGCCGAGGCGAACCGCCTCCTCGAAAGCGCGCACCTCACCACCCGTTGCCGGAACGCACTCGATGCTCAGAGCCTCCCGGCAATTGTCTATCAGCCACCGCCGCACCCGCGGCGCGAACACGCTGGCGCCCTGGTCGATGCCGACCAATTCGCCGATGATCTGCCAGCGGTCATTGATGATCTGCCCGACCACCGCCGCCGGCCGCCGGCCGAAGTCGAGGCCGACATAGACCGGCCAGTTCGGATTGAAGCGCAGCGCCTGCTTCGCGACATGCGTCTCCTCGACGAACATGGGCCAGACCGGTGAGCCGTCGATCGGCGCCGTGATCCGGTTCATGATGCGCGAGTCGATCCAGCGCTTCGTCTTGCCCTTGATCGTCTCGAGGTAGAGCGCGCGCCCGTTGATCTTCGGGATCCAGCGCAGGTTCTCGGCTTCCGGGTTCAGCTCGTAATCGACCACCGTCTTGCCGTCCGGCCCGAACTTCTCGACCAGCCCGGTCGGCTGGACGAAGTAATCCCAGCCCTCCGGCCACTCGTATTGCCGGCGCTCGTCCTCCGGCATGTCATCCGGCAGCGGCACCTCGCCCGTCATCATGACGACCCAATTGTCCTCGGACGGCGCATTCATGTCGCCGAAGATGCCGCTCCAGGTCGCGCCGCCGTCCTTGATCGCCGGATAGTAGCCCGCGCGGGATTCCGCCTCGTCGAACAGCTCCTTCGGGATGTATTCGAGCTCGTTGAACCAGATGCCGGTCCATTCCGTCGAACGCAGCTTCGACACGTCCTCGGGCTTGTCGAGCGCGATGAAGATCACCTCGCAGTGCACCTCGCCCTTGCGCATCGTGTGCACCATGGGCTTCGACCAGATGAACCGGCCGAATTCCTTCTCCGGGAACCAGGCCAGCCACGTCTTGACCGTCGACTGCTGCAGATCGGGATAGGTGTTGCGGACGATCGCCCAGCGCGTGCGCCGCGCACCGTCCGGCCCGGGTGCTTGCGCGCACGCCCGCCGCCAAATCTCCTGACAGCACATCGACGACGTGCCCGACCGGATCGGCCCTCGAATGATCCGCACGCGCGCGTCCGACAACATGAACCCGCGCAGCACCTTCCCATCGGGCCGATAGATCACGCGGCCGTGCTCGTCGCGCTCGATCTTCGGCGGCAGCGCCAGGAGCTCGTCGTCGGCTGTGGTCACGACTTCACCATCAGAGCGTGTGCATCGAGCAGCCGGTCGAGGATCCACTGCGCTTGCGCCTCGGTCTCGGCCTTGCCCCAGGCTGACAGCGACCCGTCCGCATTGAGCACCACAAGCGAAACGAGGTTCTCGACATCGATCTTCTTGACCATCCGCCGGATCGCGAGCTCCGGCGAGTTCAGGTCGGTCACGCGCACATCGCCCGGCGACACGTCCGGCGCGGCGCCGGCAGGCGCTTCCGGCTCTCGGGTGCGCCACTCGCCGGCCCCTTCCGCAAC
>CAMFKC010000085.1 GCA_945956975.1 uncultured Methylocystaceae bacterium
AGCAGCGGGAACAGCGGCCCGAGCACGAGAGAAGCGCCGATCGCCTCGACGCCGGCAGAGGCGCGCGCCGCGCGCCGGGCGCGGTCAATGCGCAGGTTTCGGGCGATCGTGAAGACCCACGTGCTCACCGCCCCCTGCCGCGGATCATAGCTGGCGGCCCGCCGCCAGACGGTCGCCAGCGCCTCCTGCGAAACCTCTTCCGCCTCCGCTCCGTTCAATCCGGACCGCTCCAGAAAGGATACGAGCCGCGGCGCGAAGTGGCGGTACAGGCGCGCAAACGCCTCGCGATCGGCGTCGGCCGCGACCGCCTCCAGCCAGTCCTTCATGTCTTCGCCGGTGGGCGTCATCGCTTGCATCGCGCCTGAGCTATTCCGCAAGGGAATGACTTTCGCAACCGGGCGCGGAAGGTCAGGCATGGGGTTCATGGGCGTTTCTACGGTTCCCGCCCCAGCCCGGATCACAGGTGATCCGGTTCGCCGCTTGCGGCGTAGAGCTATCAAGAAGGCCGGAGACAACCCTGTGGGATTTCATTCAGTTTCGTCCAGACCACGGGTTGCAGTCATCGGCGCCGGCATATCCGGTCTGTCCGCCGCGTGGTTGCTCTCCCGCTCGTGCGACTTGACGATCTACGAGGAAGAGGCCCGCCTCGGCGGACACAGCGACACCGTCGAGTGGAACGGCGTGACGGTGGACAATGGGTTCATCGTCTACAACGAGCGCACCTATCCGAACCTGACGGCGCTGTTCGCGCACATCGGCGTGCCGACGCAGGCGAGCGACATGTCGTTTTCTGTCTCCATCGACGGCGGCCAGTTCGAATATTCCGGCGGCAACCTGCTCGGCCTCGTTGCGCAGACCTCCAACGTCCTGCGCCCGCGCTACTGGGCCATGCTCAAGGACATTGTCACGTTTTTCAGCAAGGCGCGGCACGACGTCGGTCGCGAGGACCTTGGGACTCTCGAGCAATATCTGGACGCGCGTGGCTACGGCGCGGCCTTTCGTCAGAATTACCTCTATCCGATGGCCGCAGCCATCTGGTCGACGCCTGCGATGGATGTCGGCGCCCAGCCGGCCGAGGCGTTCATCCGCTTCAATCGCAATCACGGTCTGCTCGACGTGGTCAACCGGCCGCAATGGCGAACCGTGACAGGCGGCAGTCGCGCCTATGTCCGGCTGCTCGCGGCCGACATGGGCGGCGAAGTCTTCCTGGGCCGCGGCGCACGCGGCGTCGCACGGGCCGATGAGAAGGTCGCCGTGACGGATGTCTCCGGCGAGGTGCGAACCTACGACCACGTCGTCATTGCGACGCATGCCGATCAGGCCTTGCGCCTGATCGAAACCCCTACCGATGACGAGCGCCGGCACCTCGGCGCGTTCCGCTACGCCAGGAACGAGGCGGTCATGCACACAGACCCGGTCGCCATGCCGCTGCGCAAGGCTGCCTGGGCCAGCTGGAACTACATTGCCGACCGCCGCGCCGGCGAGAAGCGGCCATCGATCACTTACTGGATGAATAAGCTGCAGGGCATCGACCCCAAAAAGCCCGTATTCGTGTCGCTCAATCCCGTTTCCGAAATTCCGGAGGGGCGGATCGTGCGTCGCGCGACCTACGAGCATCCCATGTTCACGCAAGAGACGCTGGACGCGCAGAAGAAGCTGTGGAGCCTGCAGGGCGTCGGCGGCTTGTGGTTCTGCGGCGCGCATTTCGGCGCGGGCTTCCACGAGGACGGCCTCCAGTCGGGTTTGGCGGTCGCTGAAGAAATTGGCGGCGTGCGCCGTCCCTGGCGCGTGGCAGACGAATCTGGCCGCATTTACCTGACCTGGCGCAAGGCCGCGCTCGCGGGCGCGCAGTGATCGCGACCGGCCTTTGGCTCGGGCCGGTGATGCATCGCCGGCTGCGTCCGCGCCATCGCAAATTCTCCTATTCCACGCTCTGGGCGGCGCTCGATCTCGACCGCCTCCAATCGACGTCGCGTTTCTTCTCGGTCAACCGCTTCAACCTGTTTTCCTTCCGCGAGCGCGACCACGCCGATGGGCGACCCGGCGTCCTCGCTTCGAAAATCCGTTCGCTCCTCGCTCGGGAAAACATCGTCGCCGACGGACGGATCGTCCTCCTGGCCTCGCCACGCGTTCTGGGCTTCGTGTTCAATCCGCTCAGCATCTATTTCTGCCATGACGCCGCGGGCGCGCTCGCGGCGATCGTGTGGGAGGTTTCGAACACCTTTCGCGAGCGACACTCCTACGTGCTGAAGGTGGATGGGGACGGCGAGACGATCCGGCAGTCGGCCCGCAAGCTGATGCATGTCTCGCCCTTCATTGACATGGATATCATGTATCGCTTCCGCGTCGTGCTGAAGGACGGGCGGCTTGCCCTCGGGATCGTGGACGAGGATCGCGAAGGGCCGCTGCTCGTCGCCGCGATGAACCTCGAACATGCCGCCATGACCGATAAGGCATTGCTGCGGGCGTTTGCGGCCATGCCGTTCTCGACGCTGAAGACCGTCTTCGCCATTCACTGGCAGGCGGTCAAACTCGTGCTGCGCGGCGTGAAGGTGGTCGATCATCCGCCGGGCGAACGGCAGTCGATCCCGACTTACGCCTCGAGCGGCGACGTGCTGCGCGGGACGTCGGAAAACCGCAGCGCGATGAAGGCCGAAAGCGCGATCGCGCAGTAGAGGTTGAGGTCGGCGAGCGTCTTGGCTTCCGACGTCGTCCATCCATGAACGCCTGCGCCGCCGAATTTCGCCAAGAAGGCAAACGCGATGAAGCCGAGTGCAGCCAGCGCCCGCGCCGGCCACTTCTCCGCGCGCGCAAAACAGAGGCCGGCCAGCATCAGGCAGGGGAAGAAGAAAAAGACCGCGCCCGTGCCCGCGCCGAGCATGAGGCTGGCGAAGGCCGTGTCGGCGAGGCCGACGACCACGAGCCCGATCCGCGCCGCGAAGCCCGAGCGCCTGGCGAGAAACGGCAGCGCCAGGAAGAATGGCGTCGCGACGACGGTCCAGAGCGACACGATGGCCGCGTCCTTGTCGATCAGCCACCAGACGTAGAGCGGATAGAAAGGCTTGTTGCCGACGATCGTCCACGCGATCGTCATGCTCGCCGCCGTCAGCGGATCGGCGGACGCAGCCTCGGGCTCGCTCACGTGGCAGGCTTCAGCCGGTAATGGCCGACGCCCCAAACCTCGCCGTCCGCATGGCCGAACAGGCCTGCGGTCGCGAGATAGAACAGCCGCCAGCGCCGCCGCCAAAGGGACCAGTCCGCGCCATAGGTCGCGCGCAGGATGTCCTCGACCGCGCGCGGGTTGGAGTCGAAATTCTTCAGCCAGTCCAGCGCCGTGCGCTGATAGTGCAGGCCGGACCAGCGCCACTCCTCCTCGACCTCGAAGAGATCGGGGAAGCGCCCGGCGAGATCCTGCGCCGGCATGACGCCGCCCGTGAAGAAATGCTGGGCGATCCAGTCCGCCTTGTCGGCATGGTCGAACCGGTAGGAGCGCGAGCGATGGGTGAAGACATGCAGGAACATGCGCCCGTCGTCGCGCAGGCAGGCGCGCGCGCGGGTCAGCAGCGCCCGCCAGTTCGACATGTGCTCGAACATCTCGACCGAGACGATCCGGTCGAAGCGCCGGTCGGAGGCGAAATCGTTCATGTCGCGCGTCTCGACCTCGACATTCGACAGGCCGCGTGCGGCCGCCTGCGCGAGAATGTGTTCGCGCTGCGTGCGCGAATTCGAGATCGCGAGAATGCGGGCGCCGGGATATTTCTCCGCCATCCACAGGGTTAGAGAACCCCAGCCGCAGCCGAGTTCCAGGATGTCCTGGCCGTCGCGAAGATCGGCATGCGCGCAGGTCTGCGTCAGCGCGGCGTCCTCGGCTTCCGCCAATGTCGCCAGAGCATGCGTGTAGAGGCAGCAGGAATATTTCATGCGCGGCCCCAGCGTATGCTGGAACAGCGATGTCGGAACCTCGTAATGCTGCGAATTGGCCGCGTCGGCGTGAACCGCGATCGGCATGGCCGCCATGGCTTCCACAAACCGCGCCTCGTCCGTCTCGGGAACCTCGATCAGCCGGCGCTTGGTGCGCGAAACCAAAAATTCGATGCCCGCGCGGGTGACCGCGTCCGGCAGGGGCGCACGTTCGGCGGCGTCGATGGCCTTTGCGATGAATCCCATGCGCCAAGCTCCGTGAAACATGCCCATCTTACGCTACGGGCCGAGAAACGGATTTCTTTTGAATGATCCAAATCGTCCCTTGCCGCGTTAACCGCCGGGGCATTTCAGGAGGTTCGAAATGAGAGCCAGGAAGACTGTTGCGCCATTGATCGTATTCGCGGGCCTCGCGGCCGCTTCGTCGGCGTTTGCCGACGCCCGGTCGTCGATTCTGGGCGAATGGGCCCGCGGCGATGGCGTCGCCAAGGTGCGCATCGCGCCCTGCGGCGGAGATCTTTGCGCCATCAACACCTGGATCAAGCCAGGCGTGCAGGACGAGAAGGCCGGCGACAAGTTGGTGATGAATGTGCAGCCTTCGGGCGCGTCGCAACTGACTGGCACCGCCTTCGACCCCCAGCGTGACCGTAGCTACAAGATTTCGGTCGACGTTGGCGGCTCGAGCATGACCACGCGCGGCTGCATTCTGGGCGTACTCTGCAAATCCGTCGGCTGGACCCGCATCGGGAAGTAACGGGGCCGCGCGCCTGCCGCTATAGTCGCCCAGCGCCGCTATGGCGCGGCGGCTGGCAGGACGCAGGATGGCGTGCATCTATCTCGCAGGACCGCTCGGTTTCTCCGAGCTCGGGCGGCTCGGGCAGCAGGCGCTGGTAGATGCCGCGCACGCCTGCGGCCACGAGGTGGTCGACCCCTTCGCCCTGACGCCTCACGGCGAGATCGATCGCATCGAAGCGCTCGGCTCCCTGGACCCACAGCGTGACGCCTGGCGTGAGCTCAACCGTCGCATCGGCGAAACCAACATGCGCGCCATCGACGGTTGCAGCCTGATGCTGGCCGTGCTCGACGGCGCAGATGTCGACAGCGGCACGGCGGCAGAGATCGGCTACGCTTTCGCGCGAGGCAAAAAAATCCTCGGCTACCGCGGCGACTTTCGCCTTTCGGCCGACAATCTCGGCTCCACCGTCAATCTTCAGATCGAATATTTCATCCTGGCCAGCGGCGGCGCCATCGTGACGACGCTGACCGATCTGCGCGCCGCGCTGGCCGCGGCTTGAGAAGAGCGCAGGCGCCGTGGCAGGTTGCGGCAAAGGCGCCGGCCCGGACCGGCGCGCCGGGAGTGACACATGTCTGAGGCGGAGGGCGACCAGCCCATGGGTTGGCGCGCGGATGTTTTTTCGGTGCTCAAGCGCCACGACGTGCGCCATGTCGCCTATGTACCCGACGCCGGCCATGCGGCCGCAATCGAAATGGCTGTCGCCGATCCCGACATCAATGCCGTCGCCCTGACGACCGAAGAAGAGGGCATCGGCTACCTCGCCGGCGCCTGGCTCGGCGGCGAACGCGGCGCGCTGCTGATGCAATCCTCCGGCGTCGGCAATTGCATCAACATGCTGGCGCTGCCGAACGCGGGGCGCTTTCCGCTGCTGATGGCGGTGACGATGCGCGGCGACTGGGCGGAGTTCAATCCGTGGCAGAACCCGATGGGGCAGGCGACGGAAAAGGCGCTGAACATGATGGGCGTGCTGACCTGGCGCGCCGACCGCGCCGAGGACGTGGAGCCGTTGTTGCACGGCGCGGCGTCCATGGCCTTCAACGGCGATTGCGCCTGCGCCGTTCTGCTCGGGCAGAGATTGATCGGCGAGAAGCAATGGGTGAAGAAATGAACGGCCTCGATCGCCGCGACGCCGTCGCGCGCCTGCTCGCGCGGCGCAGCCTCGATCTCCTCGTCGTCACCGGCCTCGGCTCGCCCGCCTACGATGTGATGGCGGCGGGCGACGACGACCGTAATTTCTATCTCTGGGGCGCGATGGGCGGCGCTGCCATGGTCGGCCTCGGCCTCGCCAAGGCGCAGCCGCAGAAATCGGTCCTGGTCGTCACCGGCGACGCCGAGGCGATGATGGGGCTCGGCGCCTTCGCCACGATCGCCGTGCAGAAGCCCGCCAATCTCACCATCGCCGTCCTCGACAACGGCCACTACGGCGAGACGGGCATGCAGGCGAGCCACACCGGCATGGGCATTGAGCTCGATCGCGTCGCCGCCAGCATGGGCTTCGCCTGGACGGAATCCATCTCCGATCTCTCGGGCGTCGACGCCCTGCACAACAGGCTTGCTGCGCGCGAGGGCGTGGGGCTCGCGGTGCTGAAGATCAGGGCGGAGAATCCCCCGCGCGTCCTGCCGCCGCGCGATGGCGCGCATCTGAAGAACCGCTTTCGCGCGGCGCTCGGCTTCCCCGTTTCGTAGCGCGCGCCGATTTCGCATGGCGGTCAGGCGCGGCGGCGTTTGCTATCCGCCGCGCCTTCGCTAAGAAGCAGCCAAGGCATCAGAGCGAGGGCAAGCAGACCATGAGCGTCTCGAACAATTTTCACGAAATCCGCGACGCCGTTCGCTCGCTCTGCGCGGAATTTCCGGCCGAATATCACCGCAAGATCGACGAGGCGCGCGGCTATCCGGAAGAATTCGTGGATGCGCTGACGAAGGCCGGCTGGATGGCCGCGCTGATCCCGGAAAGCTACGGCGGTTCGGGCCTCGGCCTCACCGAGGCCTCTGTCATCATGGAAGAGATCAACCGGTCCGGCGGCAATTCGGGCGCCTGCCACGGGCAGATGTACAACATGAACACGCTGATCCGGCACGGCTCGGAGGCGCAGCGCCAGAAGTTCCTGCCGCGCATCGCCAGCGGAGAGATCCGCCTGCAGTCGATGGGCGTGACGGAACCGACGACCGGAACGGACACGACGCGCATCAAGACGACGGCGACGAAAAAGGGCGACCGCTACGTCATCAACGGCCAGAAGGTCTGGATCTCGCGCATCCAGCACTCCGACTACATGATCCTGCTCGCGCGCACGACGCCGCTCGACCAGGTGAAGAAGAAGTCCGAGGGCATGTCGATCTTCATCGTCGACATCAAGGAAGCCATGAAGACCGGCCTGACGGTGCGGCCCATCCTCAACATGGTCAATCACGAGACCAACGAACTCTTCTTCGACAACCTTGAAATTCCCGAGGAGAACCTGATCGGCGAGGAGGGGCAGGGCTTCAAGTACATCCTCACCGGCCTCAACGCCGAGCGCATCCTGATCGCGGCCGAATGCATCGGCGACGGCTACTGGTTCGTCGACAAGGTGACCGCCTATGCGAAGGAGCGCGTGGTGTTCGGCCGCCCGATTGGCCAGAACCAGGGCGTGCAATTCCCGATCGCGGAAAGCTACATCGAGGTCGAGGCCGCCAATCTCATGCGGTTTGAGGCGTGCCGCCTGTACGACGCGGGCGAGCCCTGCGGCGCGCAGGCCAACATGTCGAAATATCTTGCCGCCAAGGCTTCATGGGAGGCGGCCAACGCCTGCATCCAGTTCCACGGCGGCTTCGGCTTCGCCTGCGAATACGATGTCGAGCGCAAGTTCCGCGAGACGCGGCTCTACCAGGTGGCGCCGATCTCGACGAATTTGATTTTGAGCTTCGTGGCGGAGCATGTGCTGGGGCTGCCGCGGTCGTTCTGATCAACATACCTCATGCTGAGGAGGCCGCGCAGCGGCCGTCTCGAAGCATGGCGTCACCGGCCATCCTTCGAGACGCAGCCTTCGGCTGCTCCTCAGGGTGAGGACGCCTGAAAACTAGACGATCACCACCTTCGCTTCGCCCGCGCTCACACGCCCGATCACCCGCGCGAACGGATAGCCTTCGCCCACGATCCGCGCCGCGATCTCCTCCGCGCGCTCGGCCTTGCAGGCGACCAGCAGGCCGCCGGAGGTCTGCGCGTCCGTCAGCAGATGCCGCCGCCACTCGTCGCAGCCTTCCGGC
>CAMFKC010000086.1 GCA_945956975.1 uncultured Methylocystaceae bacterium
GGTCATGGCCGCGAGCTTGCCCTTGTCGAGGTCCTTCGCCAGACGGCCCCAGGCTTCGCGGCGGATCGACTGCGGCGCCATCACACTATCGACGCCGAGCAGCGACACGCCGCGCAGGATGAAGGGCGCTACCGTCGCCGGCAGGTCCATGCCCTGCGCGAGACCGCAGGCCGCGACCGCGCCGGCATATTTCGTCTGCGCCAGCACGTTGGCGAGCGTGACCGAGCCGACGCTGTCGACGGCGGCCGCCCAGCGCTCCTTGCCGAGCGGACGGCCGGGCGCGGACAGTTCGCCGCGGTCGATGATCTCGGCTGCGCCCAGCCCGCGCAGGTAGGTCTCCTCCGACGCGCGGCCGGTGGAGGCGATCACATGCCAGCCGAGCTTGGCGAGCAGCGCGATGGCGACCGAGCCGACGCCGCCGGCTGCGCCCGTCACGAGCACCGGGCCGCGGTCGGGCGTGAGGCCGTGCTTCTCGAGCGCCAGCACGCAGAGCATGGCGGTATAGCCGGCGGTGCCGACCGCCATGGCTTCGGCTGCGGAGAGGCCGGCCGGCAGCGGCGTCAGCCACTCGCCCTTCACGCGCGCCTTCTGCGCATACCCGCCCATGTGCGTCTCGCCGACGCCCCAGCCGTTGAGGATGACCTTGTCGCCTTCCTTGAAGTTCGCGTTCGACGAGGAGGAGACGACGCCGGCGAAGTCGATGCCGGGGATCATCGGGAAGCGGCGCACGACCGGCGACTTGCCGGTGATGGCGAGGCCGTCCTTGTAGTTGACGCAGGAGTGCGAGACGACGACGTCGACGTCGCCCTCCATCAGGTCCTTCTCGTCGAAATCGGTCAGGGCGGCGCGATAGCCGTTGTCGTCCTTGTCGATGCGGATGGCCTTGAACGTGCTCACGTGTTTTGTTCTCCCGGAAAGATCTGATTGTCTCGGCAGGAGTCCTAGACGCGAAATCAGGCCGGAACAACCTTCGCCGCGGCGGGCCTTTCTTCGATCGGCAGGTTGATCAGCGCCGACGCCACGCCGAAGAAGACCGAGAGCGCCCAGACCCAGTCGTAGGAGCCGGTCGCCTCGTAGATCGTGCCGCCAAGCAGCGCGCCGAGAAAACCGCCGATCTGGTGGCTGACGAAGGTGAAGCCGTAGAGCATTGCGAAATTGCGCTGGCCGAACATGACGCCGACCAGCGAGGAGGTCGGCGGCACGGTCGAGAGCCATAGCAGCCCGGTGACGGCGCCGAAGATCAGCGCGGAGGCCGGCGTGGCGGGCACGAGCAGGAAGACGAGCGTGGTCAGCGCGCGCGCGAAATAGATGAAGGCCAAGATATACCGGCGCGGCATGCGCGAGCCCGCCCAGCCTGACGTCAGCGAGCCCACCATGTTGAAGATGCCGATCATCGCGAAGGCCCAGCCGCCCACGCGCGGATCGAGCCCCTTGTCGGTGAGGTAGATCTGGAAATGCGTGGTGATGAAGGCGAGCTGGAACCCGCAAGTGAAATAGCCGATCACCAGCAGCACGTAGGAGCGGTGCGAGAAGGCCTGCGAGATCGCTTGGCCGATCGTGGGCGCAGGCCCGGCGGACGCGGCGCCGGCGGCGACCTGCTCGCGCGGATAGGCGAGGAAGAACGACAGCGGCACGATCGCCATCATCATCGCGGCGAAGATGAAGGACGTATGGCGCCAGTCGAAGTTCTGGATGAGGGCGACCGCCAGCGGCGCGAACAGGAATTGCCCGAGCGAACCCGCCGCCGTGCCGAAGCCGAAGGCCATCGAGCGCCGGTTCTCCGGCACCAGCCGCCCGAAGGCGCCGAGCACGAGATTGAACGAGGCGCCGGAGAGGCCGAGGCCGATCAGCAGGCCGGCCGACAGGCCGAACACGACGGGCGTCGACGAGAGGCCCATGATGACGAGGCCCGCCGCATAGAGCAGGGCGCCGATGATTAGCACGCGCGGCGCGCCGAACCGGTCGGCAAAGCCGCCGGCCAGCGGTTGGCCGAGGCCCCACATCAGGTTCTGCAGGGCGATGGCGAGCGAGAAGACGTCGCGCGTCCAGTTGTTATCGACCAGCACGTCGCGCTGGAAGGCGCCGATCGCCGAGCGCGGCCCGAAGCTGAGGATCGCAATGGCGCAGCCGGCGGCGATGATGAGTTCGACGGGAATGCGCGATTGCTTGGTTGCCGTGCCGGCGTCAGACATGGATCAGCCCTCCAGCGCGTCATCTATCGTGCGGCGCCGCGAAATGAAATGCGCGCACGGCAGGGGCCGTGCGCGCACAGGTTATGCCGGCGGAGTGTGCGGCGATCACATGTTCGCGTAGTTCGGTCCGCCGCCGCCCTCGGGGCAGGTCCAGTTGATGTTCTGCGCGGGATCCTTGATGTCGCAGGTCTTGCAGTGCACGCAGTTCTGCGCGTTGATCACGAACTTCGGATCGCGCCTGTTCGCCTCGTCCTGGTAGACGACCTCGTAGACGCCCGCCGGGCAGTAGAGCCGCGCCGGCTCGCCATACTCGGGCAGGTTCTTGGCGATCGGGATGGACGGGTTCTTCAGCACGAGATGGACCTGCTGGTCTTCCTCGTGATTGGTGTTCGACAGGAACACCGACGAGAGCTTGTCGAACGACAGCTTGCCGTCGGGTTTCGGATAGACGATCGGCTTGACCTCGTCGATCTTCTTCAGCGTCGCGTAGTCCGGCTTGCCGTGCGACAGCGTGCCGAAGAAGGAGAAGCCGAAGAGCTCGTTGGTCCACATGTCCAGCGCGCCGAGGCCGACGCCGATGGCGGTGCCGAACTTCGACCACAGCGGCTTCACGTTGCGGACCTTCTTCAGGTCCTGGCCCACGGGGCCTGCGCGCCACTCGTTCTCGATCTCCACGACCTCGTCGTGCGAACGGCCGGCGGCCAGCGCGGCGCTGATCTTGTCGGCCGCCAGGATGCCGGACATCATCGCATTGTGCGAGCCCTTCACGCGCGGCACGTTGACGAAGCCCGCCGAGCAGCCGATCAGCGCGCCGCCGGGGAAGGTCAGCTTCGGCACGGACTGCCAGCCGCCCTCGGTGATCGCGCGCGCGCCATAGGCGATGCGCTTGCCGCCGGCGAGCACGTCGGCGACGAGCGGGTGATGCTTGAAGCGCTGGAACTCGTCGAAGGGCGAGAGCGTCGGATTCTCGTAGTTGAGATGGATCACGAAGCCGACGACGACCTGGTTGTCCTCGATGTGATAGAGGAACGAACCGCCGCCTGTGCTCATGTTGAGCGGCCAGCCGAACGTGTGCTGGATCGCGCCCGCGCGGTGCTTGGCCGGATCGACCTGCCACATTTCCTTGATGCCGATGCCGAACTTCTGGAAGTCGCGGCCTTCGCCCAGGTTGTATTTCGCAATCAGCTGCTTGGAGAGCGAGCCGCGCGCGCCTTCCGAAAACAGCGTGTAGCGGCCGCGCAGCTCCATGCCGCGCGTGAAGGCCGCTTTCGGCTTGCCTTCGCGATCGACGCCCATGTCGCCGGTCGCAATGCCGACGACTGCGCCCTTCTCGTCGTAGAGGACTTCCGAAGCCGAGAAGCCCGGATAGATTTCCACGCCCAGCGCTTCCGCGCGGCCGGCGAGCCAGCGGCAGACGTTGCCGAGCGAGCCGACATACTTGCCGTGATTGTCGAGCAGCTTCGGCATGGCGAAGTTCGGCAGGCGCAGCGCGCCATGCGGTCCGAGGAAGTAGAACTTGTCCTCGTTCACTTCCACCGTCAGCGGCCGGTCGTCGTCCTTGCGCCAGTCGGGAAAGAGCGCGTCGAGGCCGATGGGATCGACGACAACGCCCGATAGAATGTGCGCGCCGACTTCCGAGCCCTTCTCGACGACCACGACCGTGGAATCGGGCGAGATCTGCTTCAGGCGAATGGCGGCCGAAAGACCCGCAGGCCCGGCGCCCACGATCACGACGTCGTATTCCATCGCCTCGCGTGCGGGCAGTTCCTGAGCCTCGGCCATCACGTTCCTCTTGTTTTGCGCGGGTTGGGGCGTGCTATTAGTTTATATGTAAACCGTGCGCAAGCCCGTCAAGTCGAAACCATGGATAGCAAGCCAGGCGGGCATGGCAAATGCCGCGAGCCGGGGCTGTGGCGACTTTTGTCGCAGACCGCGCTGGAACAACGCCGTCTGTGCGCTTTTTCTCCTTGTGTGCGGCGCAATGCGATCGTACGCCGAGAGGCCGGGCAGCACGAGGCGGAGAGGGATCGCATGGCCGCCAAAGCCAATCGATACGCGACACATCTGGCTGTGCGCTCGAAAATCGCCGCGCGGCGGTGGTCGCGGCGCAGTATGTTCCTGCTCGGCGGCATCACTGTCGGCGCGGCGGCCATAGGCATGGCGTTTGCGGCCGACAGGGCGCAGGCTTGCTTCCTCTGGGCGCTGGACAAGATCCCCTGGATCGGCCTCGTCATCACGCCGCTCGGCTTCGGCGTCGCAACCCTTCTCGCCCGCCATGTCTTTCCCAACTCGCAGGGGAGCGGCATTCCGCAGGTCATTGCAGCGCTGCAGATCGACGACCAGGACCGGCGCGCGCCGCTGGTGTCTCTGCGGGTCGCGGCGGGCAAGATCATTGTCATGACGCTCGGCCTGTTGTGCGGCGCCTCGACGGGACGCGAGGGCCCGACCGTCCAGGTCGGCGCTGCGATCATGTTTGCGCTCGGCCGCCTCTCGCCCTATCGCCGCGCGGGCTTCTTGCTGGCCGGCGCCGCCGCCGGGGTCGCCGCCGCTTTCAACACGCCATTGGCCGGCATCGTGTTCGGCATCGAGGAGATGAGCCGGTCCTTCGAGGCGCGCACGAGCGGCCTCATCATCGGCGCGGTGATCGCTGCGGGCCTGACGTCGCTCGCGGTTGTCGGCGACTATTCCTACTTCGGCGCCACCACCGCGACGATTCCGCTTGGAACGGCATGGGTCGCCGTCATCGTTTGCGCAGCGATCGGTGGGCTTGCCGGCGGTCTGTTCATTCGGCTCGTGCTTCTCTTCGCCACCGGGCTGCCCGGGGCCGCGGGCGCGCTGATCAGGCGTTATCCCGTTCTCTTCGCGATGCTATGCGGATTGGGCGTCGCGATCTGCGGCCTCAACGGCGATCACTCCGTCTACGGCTCCGGCTACGATCAGGCGCGCGCCGTGCTCCATGCCGACGGCGCCATCGACTACTGGTTCGCGCCGTTGAAATTTCTCGCCACCACTTTCTCGGCGATCTCCGGCATTCCCGGCGGCGTGTTCTCGCCATCGCTGGCGATCGGCGCCGGCATCGCCGCGGACGTGAGCCTCGCCTTCCATTCCGTGCCGCTCGGCGCGCTCGCACTGATCGGCATGGTCTCCTACCTGACGGGCGTGGTGCAGGCGCCGATCACGTCGTTCGTCATCGTGTCGGAGATGACCAACGATCACGCCATGGTCATACCGCTCATGGCGGCGGCGCTCGTCGCCAACCGGGCGTCGAAGGCGCTGAGCCGCGAAGGGCTCTATCACGCGCTCGCGCGAAGCTTCCTTCCGCCGTCAGCGGACCGGCGCGCGCACGGCCATTGAGCCGTCGTCACTCAGCCAGCCGCGCCAGCGGGATCGCCATGCGCAACGTCAATCCCTCGGGCCGCCAATCATAGGCGATCTCGCCGCCCAACTGGCCGGAAATGCTGCGCTCCGCCAGAATGCTGCCGAAGCCGCTGCGTTGCGGGGCGCCGGCGATCGCCGGCCCGCCCGTCTCGCGCCATTCGAGCCGCAGGCGCTCGTCGGCGATCGTCCAGGCGACGCGCACCGCGCCCGCCGCAACCGAAAGCCCACCGTATTTCGCGGCGTTCGTCGCCGTTTCGTGCAGCGCCAGCGCAAGGCTCGTCACCGCCTTGGCGCCCACCGGGGCATGGGGGCCTTCATAAGTCGTGCGCGACGCCTCCCCGGCGTAGGGCGCGAGCACGGTGCGCACCAGCGCGCCGACATCCGTCCTGTCGCCGTTGGCCCCCGGATTGCCCGTGAGCGCCGGGCGAACCAGCTCTTTCGCCTGCGCCAGCGCATCGAGCCGTCCGCGCAGGGATTCGGCCATGTCCTGCGGCGTGGCGGCGGCGCGCGCGCTGAGACCGATCAGGCCACGAAACACCGCGAGCAGATTCTTCACGCGGTGATTCATCTCCTGCAGCAGCAATTGCTGGCGCTCCTGCATCTCCTTGCGTTCGGTCACATCGACCGCCACGCCGACGAAGCGGCTCGGCTGACCCTGTTCGTCGCGCAGGCATTCGCCGCGCACGTCCACCCAACGGATCGCGCCATCCTTGCGCACCAGCCGGTATTCCTGTTTGTAGCGCTCGCCGGTGGCGACCGCCTGCCCAACCGCATCCTCGATGCGCTGGAGATCGCCGGGATGAATGGCGGCGAGATAATCGCTCAGCGGCGCGCCGGTCTCGGCCTTCTGCGCATCGACTGAAAAGGCTTCCGCAAAATAACGGTCGGAATAGAAGAGGTCTGTCTTCACGTCCCAGTCGAACACCCCGACCATGCCGCCGGCGCTGAGCGCCTGCGTAAGCCGTTCCTGCGCGGTCGCGAGCTTGCGTTCGGCGACGATCCGGTCGGTCGTCTCGCTGACGATGCACAGGATGCCGTCGATGGCGTTGGTCGGTCCGTAGACCGGCGAATAGGAAATGTCGAAATAGACGGTTTCGCCATAGCCGTGGCGCTCGACATAGAAAGGGCGGTCCTTTGCGTGGACCGTCTCGCCCGCATCCGCGACGCGGCGCAGCATCGGCTCGAGATCGTCCCAGAGTTCGGCCCAGTTTTCCCGCGCCGGCCGGCCGAGCGCCTTGGGGTGCCGTTCGCCGATCGCAGGGGCGTAGGCGTCGTTGTAGATCGGTACGAACTCGGGGCCCCAGAAGACGACGATCTGCGCTTTTGCGGGGAGGATGAAATTGACCGTGGCGCGCAGATGCGGCGGCCAGTTGTCGATCGGACCCAGCGGCGTCTTGGACCAGTCGAGCGCGCGGATCAGCGTCCCCATCTCGCTTTGCGAGGTAGGAAAAAGGCTTGCGCCCGCCGCGTCGTTTTCTTTCTCTGTCATCGGAGGGACCGCAATTTTTCTTTGATGATTGCGCGGGCCACGAAAGCAGGCAAGCAGGCCGCTTGCTTGCGCAGGCGCAGGGTTAATGGATTTGCCGGATATGAAGCTTCAGCGCAGCAATGTCGCTTTCGCCCACCATTCTGGATGGTCGCGGCGGATGACGCGCGCCGCGCGCGCGGCCTGATGGCGATCCGCAAAGAGAGCGAAACAGGTTGCGCCGGAGCCAGACATGCGCGCGAGTTTCGCCCCGCGCGCGGCGCCGAGAACCGCCAGCACGGCGACGACTTCGCGCGCGATCACGCCGGCGGGATCTTCCAGATCGTTGCGGCCCTTCTTCAGCGCGGCGATCAGCGCATCCGCGCCCATGCCGCTTTCGATTGCAGGATGTTTGCCAAAGCCGTAGGCCTGTCCGGGCTTGAGCCCGAGTTCTGAAAAGACGAGCCGGGTTTCGACGGGAACGCGCGGATTGACGAGCACGGCCGGAATGGGCGCGAGCGCAAGCTTGGGCCCGAGAGTTTCGCCGGCGCCCATCATCATGCGTGGCGCCGGATCGAGGCAGACGGGAACGTCGGCGCCGGTGGCGCGGGCGGCCTCCATGAGCCGCGGATCGTCGAGCGCGATCGCATTGAGGCGCGCGAGCAGGCGCAATGCTGCGGCCGCATCCGACGATCCGCCGCCGATGCCTGCAGCAACAGGAAGATATTTGACGAGCGCGAATGCGCCGGCCTTCAGGTCGCCCACGCGCTCGCCGAGATTGCGCGCAGCGCGCAGGACGAGATTGCCGGCGCCGTCGCCCGCCGCCTGCGCTGTGGGCCCGGTCACTGTCAGCGACAGGTCCTCGCCCGGCGTGAGCGTCAAGTGATCGCAGACGCCGGCGAAGGCCACGA
>CAMFKC010000087.1 GCA_945956975.1 uncultured Methylocystaceae bacterium
GCCATGGACCAGCCCAAGCACGACGAGCAGCGCAAGATCGTGCAGCCCATCGTCTCGCCGGCCAATCTCGCGAAGTTCGAGGGCCTGATCCGCAGCCGCATCCAGAACACGCTGGATTCGCTGCCGCGCGGCGAAGCCTTCGACTGGGTCGACAAGGTCTCCATCGAACTGACCGGCCAGATGCTGGCGACGCTGTTCGACTTCCCGTTCGAACAGCGCCGCAAGCTGACCTACTGGTCCGATGTCGCGACGACCGATCTCAACAATCCCGAGCGCCTCATCAACTCCGAGGAAGAGCGCGAGGCCGTCTTCGGCGAATGCCTGGGCGCCTTCATGCAGCTCTGGAACCAGCGCGCCAACGCCAAGGAACTCGGCGGCGACCTCATCTCCATGCTGGTGAGCGGCGAAGCCACGCGCAACATGAACCCGCGCGAATATCTCGGCAATGTCATCCTGCTGATCGTCGGCGGCAACGACACGACGCGCAACTCGATGACGGGCTCGGTCTGGTTCTTCAATCAGAACCCCGGTGAGTACGCCAAGCTCCGCGCCAATCCCGCGCTGCTCGAATCCGCCGTGCCGGAGATCATCCGCTACCAGACGCCGCTCGCCTACATGCGCCGCACGGCGCTCGTCGACACGGAAGTCGGCGGGAAGACGATCAAGAAGGGCGAGAAACTCGCCATGTGGTACATCTCGGGCAACCGCGATGGCGATGCGATCGAGAACCCCGATCAGTTCATCATCGACCGCGAACGTCCGCGCCAGCATCTCTCCTTCGGCTTCGGCATCCATCGCTGCGTCGGCAATCGCCTCGGCGAACTGCAACTGAAGATCCTCTGGGAAGAGATCCTGAAGCGGGACATGAAGATCGAGGTTCTCGCGCCGCCCAAGCGCGTCTTCTCGTCCTTCGTGCACGGCTATTCGCAGCTGATGGTGAAGATCGCGCCCTGAGCCGACGGGCGGTTGCCGTTCCCTCTCCCGCGCAGCGGGGGAGGGCCGGGAGCGGGCCCGCGTTACGCCCCGCGCATCGCCGTCACACGCGCGCCGGGCACGCGCCCCTCGGCCAGCAGGGCCTCCGCGTCGTGACATGCGCCCGGCCCGGCGATCCAGATCGGGCATTGCGCCAGCATCGCGAAATCGGGAAAGCGCGCGTCCACCATCGCGCGTTTCGCGAGCCATGCCGTCGAAACCGGCGTCGGCGGATCGGACTCCTCGATCAGCAGCAGATGCGCCGCTCCGAATTTGCCTGCGAGCCACGCCGCCAAAGAGTCCGAGGAAATGTCGGCTGTCGCAGGAATGTCGGTCGCAGCGGAGACCATGCGCGAGGGCGCCCACACGGCGATGTGCTTGGCCCCAATGGCCGTGCGCAGCGTCTCTTCCGTCTCCGCGACGACCGGCGACGGCCGCACGGCCGCCAGCGCGACCGCATATTGATCCATAGCCAGCGCGGCGATCTTCTGCGCCGCCAGCGCATTCAGTCCCATTGCCTGAGCGGCGGCGCGCGCCCCGCCGCCGAACGGTCCGCCGCCCGGCGCGATCACCAGCGCGCCTGGCCAGGCCGCCAGCGCATAGAGCCACGCCTTCAGATGCGGCGTCGTCGCCAGCCCGTCGCCGATGCGCGCGACGAGCAGGCTCATGCCTGCGTCTCGCGCTTTGGCAGCCCGCGGAACGGCGCGCGCTGCTTTGCGGGCTCGATCGACTGCTCGCGCTCGATCTCGACGCCGACTGCGCCTTCGATGATGTCGAGCTTCTCCACGCGCACCCGCACGCGCTTCACGCGCTTGTCGCGCAGCGCGGCGGCGGCGATCTCCTCCGCCATCGTCTCGACGAGCTTCACATGGCCGGACTGGATCATGCGGCGGATGGCGTCGACGATCACGTCATAGGAAACGATGTCGCCGAAATCATCCGCAACGCGCTTCGCACGCGGCACTTCCGCTTCCACATTGAACCGCATGCGCTGACGCTTCTTGGTCTCGTAATTGTAGGCGCCGATGTTCGCGTCGACGAGAAAGTCGCGCACGAAGATCTTGTCGGTCTGCTGCGGTCCGCCGCCCGCGTGCAGCCCCGCGTCCATCAGCGCGCGGATTGCGGCGACCGCGTCGCGGTCGATGCCGCCCTGCCGGTCCCCCGCGCCGCACAGCGCGCTGCGGAAGCCGAGGAAGTCCGCATCGAGCGCCACGAGGCGCGGCACGTCGGGCGCCTCCAGCGAGCCCGAGACGCCCGCCATCAAGCCAGCCGCGCGACATTTCTCAATGAAGTCGGCGGCGTCGGCGGCGTCCAGCGTTTCCAGAAAGCGCCCGCGCGTCTTGTCCACGGTGTCGAGCATGGCGCCGGCGAAACCGGCGGCCGCCATTTCCTCGATCATGCCGAGCGGCGGCTTCCGGTCCGCCAGCAGGACGGCGACGAGTTGCACGTCCTCGGTGAGCGGCGCGAGCGTCACGATCTTCGCGCGCGCGTCGGCCTCGTTGGCGAAGCCGACCTTCACGATGTCGGCGCCGGCGTCGCGCAGGGTCTCGACCGCGGCGAAGAGGCGCGTTCCAATGAGATCGAGCCCGCCTGCCGCCGCGCTCACCGGCCTGGCGCCGGCGACCGCGCGCACGATCTCCGCCACCACGTCCGCCGCCGGCGCTCCCAGAGCGCCGCGCGCGGGATCCGTGCAGTCGACGATATCGGCGCCGCAGTCGAGCGCGATCCGCGCTTCGGCGGGACTGACGACGCTGGCGAGAAAGGCTGTCATTGCGGGGCCCGGTTCCTGTCGCCAGCGTCATAGGTCTAACGCGCGGCGCCTGCAATGGAGCTATCGCGGCCGCGCGCTTGCCGGGCGCAGGGTCCGCCGCTAGCTTCGCGGTCCCCTCAGACCCCAGCCGCCGAAAGTCTCTCGATATGCGCGCCATCATCGTCGCCGACCGCAACCGCGCCGCTGTGGGCGAAGTCGACAGGCCCGAGCCGGGACCCGGCGAAATCCGGGTGAAGGTGCGCGCCGCCGCGCTCAACCGCGCGGACCTGCTCGTGCTGGCCGGCCACCAGCACGGCGCCGTTGGCGGCGCGGGCGCGATCGTCGGCCTGGAATGCGCCGGCGAGGTCGAGAGCCTCGGCGCCGGCGTGACCGAGTTCGCAATCGGCGACCGTGTCATGTGCTCGGCGCGTCACGCCATCGCCGAATATGCCGTGACCGACGCCGGCCGCGCGATCCGCATCGCGCCGGGGCTTGGTTTCGAGCAGGCCGCGACCCTGCCGGTCGCGTTGCAGACGATGCACAACGCGATCGTCACCGCAGGGCGGCTGAGGAAGGGCGAGAGCGTGCTGATCCAGGGCGCAAGCTCCGGCGTCGGCCTGATGGCTCTGCAGATCGCCAAATTCATGGGCGCGGGCCTCGTCATCGGCACGTCCACCAATCCGGAGCGGCGCGCGCGATTGAAGGAATTCGGCGCCGATCTCGCGCTCGATTCGCGCGATCCGCAATGGGCCGAGGCCGCGCGCGAGGCGACCGGCGGCAAGGGCGTTGATGTCATTATCGACCAGATTTCCGGCTATGCCGCAAACGCCAACATGCAGGCCGCCGCCGTGCTCGGCCGTATCGTCAACGTCGGCCGTCTTGGCGGCATGAAGGGCGAGTTCGATTTCGATCTCCATGCGCTCAAGCGCATCGACTATGTCGGCGTCACATTCCGCACGCGCAGCGCCGAGGAGGTGCGCGAGATCGTGCACCTGATGCGCGCCGATCTGATGCCGGCCGTCGAAGCGGGCCGACTCGCTCTGCCCATCGACAAAACCTACCCATTCGCCGAGGCCGACGCCGCCTTCGCGCACATGCGCGCGAACGCGCATTTCGGCAAGATCGTGCTGACGCTCTGATTCAGGAACACCGAATGACCCGTATCGCCATCGTCGACGACTATCAGAAGGTCGCGCTGTCTCTGGCCGACTGGACCAGCATCCCCGGCGCCGAGATCACCGTTTTCGACAAGCCCTTCGCCGACGAGGACGACGTTGTCGAGAAGCTCAAGGACTTCGAGATCGTCAGCACCATGCGCGAGCGGATGGAATGGCCGGCGAGCCTGTTCGCGCGTCTTCCCGCCCTCAAGCTGCTTTGCGTCACGGGCTTGCACCAGCGCCTGCTCGATCAGGCCGCTGCGACGAAGCATGGCGTCATCGTCTCGCACACGACGGCAGGCGCTTCGGTGCCCGCAACCGTCGAGCTGTGCGTCGCCCTGATTCTGGACGGCGCGCGCAACGTCGCGCGCGAAGATCGCGAAATGCGGCGCGGCGGGTGGCAGACGGGCCTCGGCATGACTCTGCATGGCCGCCGCCTCGGCGTCGTCGGCCTTGGCCGCATCGGCGCGCGCGTCGCGGCCGTCGCGAAGGCGCTCGGCATGGAGATCGTCGCCTGGAGCCAGAACATGACGGCCGAGGCGGCGGCCGCCGCCGGCGCAACGCTGGTTGACAAGGAGACGCTGTTTCGCACGAGCGACGTCGTCACGCTGCATCTCGTGCTGGGCGAGCGTTCGAAGCATGTCGTCGGCGCACGCGAATTCGCGCAGATGCAGCCGCATGCGGTTCTCGTGAATACGTCGCGCGGCCCGCTGATCGACGAAGCTGCGATGATCGAGGCGATGCGCGCGCGCAAGATCGCGTGCGCGGCGCTCGACGTCTACGATACCGAACCGCTGCCTGCGGACCACCCGCTGCGCAGCCTCGACAATGTCGTGCTCTCGCCGCACCAGGGCTTCGTCACGCGGGACGTCTATACGGTCTGGTACGGCGACACGGTCGAGAACATCCGGGCTTATGCCGCGGGCGCGCCGATCCGCGTTCTCAATGCGGGCGTCGTCGGGAAATAGCGGCTACCGCGATTGCGCGCCGCGCATCGCGGGTCGCGCCGCGCCTTTGTTCGGCGATGCAAGCCGCCGCGCCCAGCCCAGGATGGCAAGCGCAACGCCCGCAATCGCCGCCCACCAGCACGGCCGCAAGCCGAGATCGAAGCTGAAGTCGGCGCCGATCAGCGCGTCGAACGGCGCGCCCATGGACAGCGTGTAATAGCCGGCTTCGACCAGAGCGACGAGGGCCGTCGTTGCAACCGCTATCGCCAGCGTGAGGGTTGCCGTCAGCGTCTGGCCGAACCGTCGGGGCAGCCGCAGAAACCCGAGCAGGGCGAAAATCCCCGCCATCGCCGTCGGCTCGCTCACGTCGAGCTTCGACTGCATGAAGAAATGCACGAGGCTAAGAAGCACGATGGCGTAGACCAGCATGTGCAGCCGTTTCCAGCGCTGCGCGCCGAGCCGCCGCACGGCGCTGTCGGTCGAGGTCGCCGCAAGCGCGGCCAGAAGCAGCAGGCCGATCGTGCCGATCAGCAGATAGATGCGGGCGAAAATCTCGTGCGCGACAACGGCGAGGTTGAACGACTTGTCGGCCACGAACACGACGAAATGCACCACCATCCAGACGAAGACGGAGACGCCCAGTATCCTGCGCGTCGCGACCAGACGCGGCAGCCGCAGCAATTCGACGGCGGGCGTCACCGCCAGCGTGACCGCAAGCAGCCGGATCGCCCACAGACCCGTCTGGTGGGAAACTTCGGTCAGCGGGCGCGGACCGAGATCGGCTGTCGCAATGCGCCAGAGGATCGGCAGTGCAGGGGCGACCGCAATCGCCAGCGCAAGGGCCCGGAGAACCGAGAAAGCGCCGGTGCGGTCGCGCCAGAGCGCGAGCGGCGCAAGAGGTGAGGCTGACGAAGTCACGCGGGTATCTACGCTGAAACTGCAAGTCTGGAGCGTCAAGATGCGCCTTGCCCCGCTCAATTTCGCGTGATCCTTTCCGCCTCCAGACGTCCGGCGAATGACGCTTCGGAGGCAACCCAATGGCGGAACCACTCGCAACCGGCGCCTTGCGCGCCGAGACCTCGCGCAAGATCGCGCGCAGGCTCATCCCCTTCCTGATCGTCTGCTACTTCATCTCCTATCTCGACCGCGTGAATCTCGGTTTCGCCGCGCTCACCTTCCGGCAGGATCTGGCCCTTACGGCAGAAGTGTTCGGGCTCGGCGCCGGCATCTTCTTCCTTGGCTATTTCCTGTTCGAGGTGCCGTCCAACCTGCTGCTCGAGAAAGTCGGCGCGCGCATCTGGATCGCGCGCATCATGATCACCTGGGGGCTGGTCTCGGCGGCGATGGCTCTGGTCAGGGGCGAGACGAGCTTCTACTTCGTCCGCTTCCTGCTCGGCCTCGCCGAAGCCGGCTTCTTCCCCGGCATCATCCTCTACCTCACCTATTGGTACACCGCCGCCGAGCGCGCCAGGGTCGTCGGCATGTTCATGATCGCCGTGCCGCTGTCCTCGGCGATCGGCGCGCCAGTCTCGAGCTGGATTCTCGGCGCATTCGCCGGCGTCGGCGGTCTCGCCTCCTGGCAATGGCTGTTCATCATCGAGGCGCTGCCGGCGGTCGTGATGGGGTTCGTCGTTCTTGCCTATCTCGACGACGGCCCCGCCACAGCCAAATGGCTGACGGCGGATGAGAAGCAGGCCGTGGTCGCGCATCTCGACGCGGAGCGCGCAAGCCGCGAGGCGATCCGCAAATATTCCCTCGGCGAGGCGCTGTCGCATCCCCGCGTGATCGGCCTCGCGCTCGTCTATTTCGGCGTCGTCACCGGTCTGTATGGGTTCGGCTTCTGGGCCCCTCAGATCGTCAAGGCGTTCGGACTTTCGATCGCGCAGACGGGCTGGGTCGTGGCGATCCCCTACGTCGCCGGGGCGCTGGTCATGATCCCCTGGACGAAACATTCCGACGCCACGCGCGAACGTTCCTGGCACGTCGCGCTGCCGGCCTTTCTGGGCGGGATCGGGCTGATCGTCGGCTCCTACCTGTCCTCGCCGCTGCTGGCGATGATCGCGCTCACGCTCGGCTCCGTCGGAACCTTCGCCGCGCTGCCGACCTTCTGGACGCTGCCGACCGCGCTTTTGACCGGCACGGCGGCGGCGGGCGGCATCGCGCTCATCAACGCCATCGGCAATGTCGGCGGTTTCGTCGGGCCCTACCTCGTCGGCTGGATCAAGGACAATGCGCTGGCGATGAAGATTGTCACGGACCAGACCGGCGCCAATGCGCTCTCCATCGCGGTCATCGGCGGCTTCATGATCGCAGCCGGCGTGCTGACGCTCCTGCTCGGGCACGACCCCGCGATGGAGGATGGCGCGCACAAGTAAGACCGGCCCAAGGGTTGCGCTTGCCATGGCGATGGGCCAAACCCGGCGCGCCATGGCTCCGCCGCTGCTCCACCTCCAGAACATAACGCTCACCCTCGGGGGTGCGCCGCTGCTCGCGGGCGCGGAGATCGCTGTCGAGCCCGGCGACCGGCTCTGCCTCGTGGGTCGCAATGGCTCCGGCAAGTCGACGCTGCTGAAGATCGCCGCGGGCCTGCTGGACTCGGACGGCGGCACGCGCTTCTTCCAGCCCGGCGCCTCGATCCGCTACCTACCGCAGGAACCCGATTTCTCGGGCTTCGCCACTACGCTCGCCTATGCGGAAGCTGGCCTCGGCCCGACCGACGATCCGCACCGCGCCCGCTATCTGCTTGAACGTCTGGGTCTGACTGGCGAGGAAGATCCCACAAAGCTGTCGGGCGGCGAGGGCCGGCGCGCCGCGCTCGCCCGCACGCTTGCGCCCGATCCCGACATTCTGCTGCTCGACGAACCGACCAACCATCTCGATCTCCCGGCGATCGAATGGCTGGAAGAGGAACTGGCCGGCGTGCGCGGCGCGCTTGTGCTGATCAGCCACGACCGCCGGTTTCTGCAGGACCTCACGCGCGCCACCGTCTGGCT
>CAMFKC010000088.1 GCA_945956975.1 uncultured Methylocystaceae bacterium
CCCTTACGCCGCAGCAGGTGCGTGTGCTGATGATGGTGTCGGCCGGCCTGCTCAACAAGCAGATCGCCTACGAGCTGAAAGTTTCGGAGGCGACAGTGAAGGCGCATGTCTCCGCCATTCTCACCAAGCTCGGCGTCGAGAGCCGGACGCAGGCGGTTATTACCGCCGCCAAGGTCGAGGGATTGGCCGCGCCGGCCGCCACGGTGCGCGCCACCGACTGAGGCGCGGCCGCGCATTGATTTCGCCATAGTGCGTCCCCATCTTGCGCGCTGATCCGGTCCACGGAGGCAACATGCGCGTGTCTATCTGTGCGGCCAGCGCCGCAATTCTGGCGATGACGCTGTCCGCGCCTGCTTTTGCGCAGGCCGCCGCATCCCCCGATCCGACCGAGAACGGCCGCTATTCCATGACGCCCGCAGACGGCGGCTTCCTGCGGCTCGACACGCGCACGGGCGCAGTGTCGCTGTGCAAGGTCGAGAACGGCGCCGCCTTCTGCCGCGCCGCGACCGAGGAGCGCGCAGCGCTGCAGGGCGAGATCGATCGTCTCGTGACGCAGAACGAGACGCTGAAGAAGCAGCAGACCGGAAGCTCCAGCCTGCCGAGCCGGCAGGATTTCGATCGGGCGCTCGACTATGCCGAGCAGTTCATGCGCCGCATGATGCGGATCATGCGCGACGAGGAGCCGGACAAGAACAAGACTTGACCTGCGCATCCGCGCCGGGTTTCTCGACCTCAGTCCCGTGGAGCCGCCATGAGCGACAGCCAGTTCCGCACGCCACCCATCGACGTCACGCCGCCGGCCCCGCCGCCGCTGCCGCAATCCAGGAAACCCGACATGGCCAATTCCGCCCTGCAGCGCTTCATCGGCGGCCCACCGACCGCCGTTCTCCTGCGCCTTCTGTTCGTCTCGCTGATCGTCGGCGCCCTGCTGGTCTGGCTCGACATCCGGCCGTTCGAAATCTTCAACGCGTTGCAGCGTTTCGTGAAGCGCCTGTGGACGATGGGATGGGACGCCGTGCGCGAGGTTGCGCAATATGTCCTCGCTGGCGCGGTGATTGTGCTGCCCGTCTGGCTGCTCATGCGCCTGTTCAACATGCGCGGCGCGAAGTGACCCCGAGCCGATAGCTGTCGCCGGATCGGTCGAATCGGATCGAGTAGCCTCGTGCGCGGCCGAAGTCGCGCACGAGGGCTGCGGCGTTACGGCTCCACGATGGCGAAGCGCAGGTCGAACTGGTCGAACAGCGCGAAGAGTTCGAGCAGCTTCGCCGGATTGCCGTCCATCTTCACGAGACCCGCGCCGATCGCCTCGGGGAAGGTCGTCTTCTGCTGCATCACCTTGGTCAGCGTCGCACGCTCGAGCGTCAGCCCGGCGTCCGCATTCTCCGCAATGCGGCCCGCGACATAGGTCAGCGCCGAATTCTCCAGGTTGAGGATGTATGTCTCGCCCGTGTCCGTCAGCGTCCAGTTGACGACGATGCGCTTGCCGTCCGCCTTTGGCCCGTTCAGGCGCACGCCGAGCGTCTGGAAGAAACTGGGGATCGACAGGGCCGAGGCGATGTCCGGCGCGAAGGCCGCGCGGCGGATTTCGGCGGGACCGTTGCGCAGTTCATGCGCGCCGAACAGATAGGCGTTGCGCCAGGTCGAGGCCTCGCTGATGTAGCCGAGCTGGTCGTAGGCTTGCGCGCAGAGTTCGCGCGCTTCCGCATTCTTGGGGTCGGCGAAGACGACGCGGTTCATCACTTCCGCGACCCAGCGATACTCGCCTTTCGCGAAATCCTCGCGCGCCTTCGCCATGACGGCGTCCGCGCCGCCCATGTAGGCCACGTATTTCTTCGCGGCCTCCACCGGCGGCAGGCCGTCGAGATTGGCGGGATTGGCGTCGTACCAGCCGAGATACCTCTGGTAGATCGCCTTGATGTTGTGTTTCACCGCGCCGTAGTAATCGCGGTTCTGCCAGACCTGCGCGAGCGCCGGCGGCAGCTTGATCTCCTCGGCGATCTCGGGCGCGGTCAGGCCATGGTTCATCAGCCGCAGCGTCTGGTCGTGCACGTATTTGTAGAGGTCGCGCTGCTTGGCGAGATAGTCGCGGATCGTCGCGCGGCCCCACACCGGCCAATGGTGCTGGCCGGTCATCGCCTCGGCCTCGCCGAACATTTCCATGGCCTCGTTGATGTAGCCCGACCAGGCGAGTGGATCGCGCACCTCCGCGCCGCGGAACGGCAGCAGGTTGTGGAAGAGATGCGTGGCGTTCTCCGCCATGTTCAGCATCTTGTAGGCCGGCACATACATGTGCATCTCGGCCGGCGCCTCGCTGTTCGGCGCCATCTGGAAGACGAATTCCAGCCCGTCGAGCGTGCGCCGGTCGCCGGTATTGATGATGAGGTCGGTCGGCGCGATCAGCGACAGCGTGCCGCGCGAGGTGGTCTTGCCGAGGCCGGCGTCCACCTGGCCGCGCGGACCGGTCGGCAGCAGCGGCCCGAACTGGTATGTCGCGCGCCGCAGCATGGCAGGGCCGGCGATCACGTTCTCGGAGACCGCGTGCTCCATGAAAAGGTTCGGCGCGATCACCGGGACCTTGCCCGCGAGCACGTCGGCCTCGTCCACGACGCCCTTCACGCCGCCGAAATGGTCGGCGTGGGTGTGCGTGTAGATGACCGCCTTGACCGGCCGGTCGCCGCGATGCGCGCGATAGAGCTGCATTGCGGCCCGGCCGGCCTCCACGCAGGTCAGCGTGTCGATCACGATGACGCCCGTCCTGCCTTCGACAATCGTCATGTTGGCGATGTCCAGGCCGCGCACCTGGTAGACGCCGTGGCAGACCTCGAACAGCCCGTGCCGCCGGTTGAGCTGGGCGATTCGCCACAGGCTGGGGTTCACGCTGTCGGGCGCCGGGCCGTCGTCGATGAACTCGTACTGCTTCTGGCTCCAGGCGGCGTGGCCGCTCGCCGTCAGGATCGTGGCGTCCGGCAGCGTGGCGATGAAGCCGCGCTCGGCGTCTGCGAAATCCTGGCGGTCGGCGAAGGGCAGTTCGTCCAGCACGGCCTTGTTGCGCGCGACCACGGATGGTTCCGGGGCGCTCGGGGCTTTGGTTGTGCTGCTCTCGGCCGCGCTCGACATGGCGTTCCTCTCCATTGTTTTTGTGTGAACCAGTCTACAGCCAAGCGCGACGCCGACGCCACACGTGTCGCCAATTGTCGCAGCACGGCCGCAAATGCTGGACCTCGCCCGAGAAAAAACTAACTTTAGGACGACGCTGCGATTTGGCGCGCTCCTCAGCGCGCGGAGACGAACATGCTGACAGCTGGCGGACTGCCGAACGGCCCCATGCCCGAAGAGCCCCCGGGCAATCCGATCGCGCGCATGATCGTGACGCACTGGATACTCGGCAGCGTGCTGGGAATTGTCTGCGCGTGCGCCCTTCTCCTCGTCAACCCGCTGGGCATGCGCACGCTGCTGATGCGCTCGGACGCGATGTTCGCCGGCCTCGCCATGCTCTTCATCGGCTTCGGCACGACCTTCGGCGCGCTTGTCAGCGCCACGGCGGTCATGATGCAGAAGAAGGATGACGACAACGACAAGAAGCCGCCGCGCGGCGGACGTCTCGTGCCTGTCGCCGCGCCGGTCCTCGTGCCAGTCCGCGCGAAGGGCGCCACCCGGATGCGTCATCCCGGGATGTATTGACGGGCGCGAGCTTCATCGGGCCGCCACCACCGATGTCATCCCGGACGGCGAAGCCGCTCCGGGACGCAGCACTCCCAAATCCGGCCCCTGGTGCCCGCCTCTTCGCCTCGCTCCGGCCGGGATGACAGTGCTGTTTATCCCGCCAGCCCGTAGCCCGTAACGCCGAACTTCTCCGCTGCCTCTCGCACTTCCGCGTCGCTCAAGACGACCGGCCCGCCGACCTGCAGCACGTGCCAATACTGCCGCGCGAGCGTTTCGAGTTCGACCGCCAGCCACATCGCCTGCGCGAGGTTTTTTCCCGCTGCGATCATGCCGTGATTGGCGAGCAGGCAGCCGTTGCGTCCCTCCATCGCCTTCAGCACATGCGCAGAAAGTTCGGCCGAGCCGTAGAGCGCGTAATCGGCACAGCGGATGTCCGGTCCGCCGAAATGTGCGATCATGTAGTGAATGGCGGGAATGCCCATCCGCGCGATGGAGAGCGACGTGCAGAAGGTCGAATGCGTATGCACGATCGCGCCGACCTCGGGCCGGGCGCGAAGAATGTCGAGATGGAAGCGCCATTCGCTCGATGGCTTCTTCGGGCCCTCCCATGCGCCATAGTCGCCCTCGACCGGCATGGACGCGATCATGTCAGGCGTCATGACGTCGTAGGGGATGGCGGACGGCGTAATCAGCATCCGTTCGCCGCAGCGCGCCGAAATATTGCCCGACGTGCCCTGGTTGAGCCCGCTCGCGTTCATCGTGCGGCATTGCGCGATGATGTCTGTGCGGAGTTGGGCTTCTTCGGTCATGGCGCGCGCAATGTGCGACGCGCGCCAGTGATTGTCGAGCTGGGACCGCCGGCCTCTGGCCGGCAGCTACGGCCGGCTGGAAGCCGGCAATCCCGGCTCAGGCTTACGCCCCGAGATCGAACAGCAGGATCTCCGATTCCGCAGCCTTGCCGACGATCTCGATCTGCTTCTCGTCCGTCACCTGAAGCCCGTCGCCTTCGGCCAGCACGAGATCCCCGACCGCGACCGAGCCGCGCGCGACCTGCACCCAGACGCCGCGTCCGGCGGCGATCTGGTGGCTGACCTTCGCGCCCTCGCCGAGCAGCGATACGTAGAGCGCCGCATCGGTGCGGATCGTCACCGATCCCTCGCGCCCGTCGGGCGAGGCGACCAGCCGGAGCCTGTCGCGCTTGCTCGCGGCATCGAAATTCTTCTGCTCGTAGCCCGGAGCAAGCCCCCGACGTTCCGGCATGAACCAGATCTGCAGGAAATGGACAGGGTCTGTCTTGGAGGCGTTGAACTCGCTGTGTGCGATGCCGGTCCCGGCGCTCATCCGCTGCACGTCGCCCGGCTTGATGACCGACCCTGTGCCGATCGAGTCCTTGTGGGCAAGCGCGCCCTCCAGCACATAGCTGACGATCTCCATGTCGCGGTGCGGATGGGTCGGGAAGCCGCCGCCGCCCGCCACGCGGTCATCGTTGATCACCCGCAGCGGGCCGAAGCCCATGTGCGCGGGATCGTAATATTCGCCGAAGGAGAAGGTGTGGTGGCTGTCGAGCCAGCCGAAATTGGCCCGGCCGCGGTCGTTTGCCTTGCGAAGCGTGAGCATTGCTCTGTCCCTCATCTTGACTGTCGTGACGCCAAGGTAGGGAGCGCTATTGCAAGATTACAGACCCTAAATCTTGCAGAAATGCAATGGCGCAAGGGCGCTGCAACGCATCCGCAGCGCCCTTACCAATCGTCTCTATTTGCCGGCAGGTGCAGAAACGGCTGGCGGCTTGATGTTGACGTCGATCGACTTGGTCCCGCCGATCCCGCCGTTCACGATGAAGAAATACCCGAGCCCGGCGACGATCGCCGCGCCCACGAGAACGCCGAGAAGTCCAATTCCGCTGCCGCCGTTGCCGTCCGCCATGTCATGCCCTCCGTTGAATTACCGGGCGTAAGACGCGAGGCGGCGGCTTCGGTTCCGCTATTCCTCGAAGGCGAAGAAGAAGCCGTCGCCCTTCCGGCGCACGCGCCCGGCATGTGGCGCCCCGAAATGGGCCGGCAGCATCAGCGCGTTGCAGTCTGCGCACTGGCCGAGCACTTTTTCGCGCGTGTCTGCGGATTGGACGGGATCGGTGCAGAAACGGCTCGACCAGCGCGGACGATAGACCTGGATCGGGTGGTGCATTACGTCGCCGGTGAACAGGCCCTCCTGCCCGCCGTCGGTCAGCCGGATCGCCACCGCGCCCGGCGTATGGCCTGGGGTGAGCTGGATTTGGAGATTGTCGCCCAGCCGGTCGCCGTCGGCGACGAGGTGGTCCTGCCCGCTCGCAATCACCGGATGGACGGAATCGGCGAAGATCATCCGCGCCTCCTCGTCCAGCGCGGGATTCTTTTCCGGATCCCAATAGTCGCGGTCGATCTGCGAGAACACGTATTTCGCGTTGGGGAAGGTCGGGACCCACCGCCCGTTCTCGAGCTTCGTGTTCCAGCCGACATGGTCGATGTGCAGATGCGTGCACATCACGAAATCGACCTCCTCGGGCGCGAGGCCGACCGCCTTCAGCCGGTCGAGATAGGGCGTGTCCTTCATGTGAAAGAGCGGCGAATGCGGCCGCTCCTTGTGATTGCCGGCGCAGGTGTCGACAAGGATCGTATGATGCTTCGTGCGGATCACCCACGAATGGAGCGAGGTGATGAACCGGTCGGTGCGCGCGTGATAGTGGCGCGGCAGCAGCCAGTCGCCGTGCTCCTTCAGGATTTCCGGATCCCAGTCCGGCAGCAGGAAGGCCGGCGGAAAGGCGGGCCCGTGCGCCTCCTCGACCCGGTCGATCGTCGTGGTCCCGATGGAAAACAGCGGCATATTGGTTCCTCCCGGCGCCAATCGTGCTTCAGGCGTCGGGCCCGCGCAATTGCGGCGACCGCATGACGCCTATGGCGCAGGCGGCCAGAGTGCGACAAGGTCCGGCCATGCAGAGCAGCAAGCAGCCCAACGCCTTCGACGACATCCGCCTCCTGGGCCAGCTTCTCGGCGACACCGTGCGCGAGCAGGCCGGCGCCGCAGCCTTTGACGCGGTCGAATCGATCAGGCGCTTTTCGGTCGCCTACGAGCGCACCGCGAACGAGGAGACCGGCCGCGAACTCGAGGCGCTGATCGCCAGCCTCGGCTCTGGCGCGGCGCTCACGGTCATTCGCGCCTTCGGCTATTTCTCGTTGCTCGCCAACATCGCAGAGGATCGCCAGCATCTTCGCCGGCGCGGCGTCCATCAGGCGGAAGGCTCGCTGCAGAACGGTTCGCTGGCGCGCACCTTCATGCGCCTGTCCGAAGCGCGCATCGGCGCCGGCAAGGTCGCCGCCGCGCTCGAGCATTTCTATGTTTCGCCCGTCCTGACGGCGCATCCGACCGAAGTCCAGCGCAAGAGCATTCTGGACGCCGAGCGCGCCATCGCCGCATTGATCGCCGAGCGCGACCAGCTCGTGTCCTCGCGCGAGCGCGCCGACAACGAGGCGCGGTTGCGCGCCCGCGTGGTGCAGCTCTGGCAGACCCGCGTCCTGCGCACGCGGCGGCTGACGGTGCGGGACGAAATCGAGAATGTCCTGACCTACTACCGCTCGACGTTCCTGCATGAAATCCCGCGCCTCTACGTCGAACTGGAGCGGCTTCTCGGCAGGCCGACGCCCTCCTTCTTCCGCATGGGCAACTGGATCGGCGGCGACCGCGACGGCAATCCCAATGTCGACGCGGGCACGCTCGAATTCGCAGTGCGCGAGCACGCCGAAACCGTGCTGCGCCACTATCTCGTGCAGGCTCATGAACTCGGCGCCGAACTTTCGATGTCGCTGGAGCAGGTCGAGGTCACGCCGGAGCTCCAGGCGCTCGCCGATCGCTCGCAGGACGACAGCGAGCATCGCGCCGACGAACCCTACCGCCGCGCGCTGTCGGGCATCTATGCGCGGCTCGCCGGCACGCTGCGCGGCCTGACCGGCGCCGAGGCGCTGCGCCATGCGCTGGCGCCTGCCGAGCCCTACGGCGCGCCGTCGGAACTGCTCGATGATCTGCGCACGATTCGCGCCTCGCTCGAAAGCCATCATGGCGCCGCGCTGGTCGCGGGCCGGCTCGCGCGATTGATCCGCGC
>CAMFKC010000089.1 GCA_945956975.1 uncultured Methylocystaceae bacterium
CATTGGTGGTACCGCCCTTGTCGTCGCGCCAGAAGGCGTGGCCATGAATGGACGCCGTTCCCGGCTTCTTGATGAAGGCGGCCTCCGCCGGGTCGAAGGCGGTCGCGGTTGCGACAGAAACGGTTTCGGGAGTGGAGCGGCAGCCGCCGAGCAAGAGCGCGGCAGCGAGCACGATCAAAAAGGCACGCATCAAAACAACCTCGTCACGCAATAAGCGAAACAGTCGCGCGCAAAGCGGCAAAAGGCAAGGCGGCGCGATGCAGGGAACTTCGCATCGCAGGCCCGGTTGAGCGCACATCGCCCTGAGCATGCGGAGGAACGATCATGCCGCGCGGAGACAAGTCCAGCTACACCGACAAACAGAAGCGCATGGCCGAGCATATCGAGGCAGGCTACGAGAAGCGCGGGACGCCGAAGAAAGAAGCCGAGGCGCGCGCCTGGGCGACCGTCAACAAGGAGACGCACGGCGGCAAGAAGAGCGGCTCTGGCCGCGGCAAGCCGGAGGACCATTCGCCTGCGCGCAAGGGCGGACGAAAGGGCGGCGCAGCGTCGGCCTCGCGCACGGCGGCGGAGCGGTCGGCCTCGGCCAAGAAGGCGGCCGCGACGCGCAAGCGGAATGCTGCGAAGAAGAGCGCTTGAACTTCTGATCGCAATCCCAGCGTCCTCACCCTGAGGAGCCGCGAAGCGGCGTCTCAAAGGGTGGCCGAGGCGAGAATGCGGGCCCTGCCATCCTTCGAGACGCGCCTTCGGCGCTCCTCAGGATGAGGATTCGAGTTGGCTCGGCCGCTACGACCGATAGTCGCCATTGATGGCGACATATTCCTTGGTGAGGTCGCAGGTCCAGACCTTGGACGCGCCGTTGCCGAGGCAGAGATCGACGCGAATTTCGATCTCCTGCTCCTTCATCACGGCGGAGACCTTCGCTTCGTCATAGGCGGGATCGCGCAGCCCCTTGTAGGCAACGCGGATGCCGCCGAACCAGATCGCGAGTTTGTCTCTCTCGGCCTTCTCGCCGGCCTTGCCGACGGCCATGACAATGCGGCCCCAGTTCGCGTCCTCGCCTGCGACGGCCGTCTTCACCAGAGGCGAATTGGCGATGGAGAACGCGATGCGCTTGGCAGCCTTCGCGCTGTCCGCGCCTGTCACCTCGATGCCGACGAACTTGCGCGCGCCCTCGCCGTCGCGCACCACCTGATGGGCGAGATTCGTCAAAACGATATCGAGCGCGACCTTGAAGGCCTTGAGGCGGCGATCATTGGCGGTCGCGATCTTCGGGCAGCCGCGCGCAGCCGCGGCGCCGGTCGCGAATAGCAGCAGCGTGTCCGACGTCGATGTGTCGCTGTCCACAGTGATGGCGTTAAACGAGCCCTGCACCGATTTTGAGAGCATGGCCTGCAGCGCGGGCGCGGCAATCGGCGCATCGGTGAAAACGAAGGAGAGCATGGTCGCCATGTCCGGCGCAATCATGCCTGCGCCCTTGGCCATGCCGGAGATGCGCACACGGACGCCGTCGATCTCGGCCTCGGCGGTGGCGACCTTCGGAAACGTGTCGGTCGTCATGATGGCGCGCGCGGCGTCGAGCCCTTTGTCGCCTGACGCCTCCTTTACGAGACCTTCGAGCACGCCTTCGAATTTCGTTGCGTCGAGCGGTTCGCCGATAACGCCTGTCGAGGCCATGAAGATTTCGCCCTCCTTCGCGCCGGTCGCGGCGGAGGCGATCTTCGCAGCGAGCTTCACGGCGTCGGCGCCGACCTTGCCGGTGAAGGCGTTGGCGTTGCCGGAATTGACGAGCAGCGCGCGCGCCTTGCCGCCCTTCATCTTGGCGCGGCACCAGTCAACGGGGGCCGAGGGACACTTCGATTTCGTGAAGACGCCTGCGACCTGCGTGCCCTTGTCGAGCAGCGCCAGCATGACGTCGGTTCGGCCCTTGTAGCGGATGCCCGCTGCGCCCGAGGCGAAGCGCACGCCCTCGATGGCCGGCATGTCGGGAACGGTCTTGGGCGCGAGCGGCGAAAGCGGAGCGTCATGGGCCATGGGCAAAACCTCGTGAAATCCGCGGCGATTTGCGCGGCGAATCGGGGGTGCGTCAAGGTTTCGCCAGCGCGGAACGCCGTTTCATGACGGCGCTGCGTAAAACGCGCTTGCCTGCGACGGGGAAGCGGGCAGAATGGCCGCATCGGCGCCGACAATATCGTATGACAATCGGGGCGCCCGGGAGGATACGCATGAAGAGCCTGATGCAGGGCATCGCCGCCCTCGCGCTGCTGGCGGGGGCCAGCGTCGCGCACGCGGAGATCACCAAGGAGATCGTCATCGCCGATCTCAACGACAAGAGTTCGGTGTTCTCGGACGCTGGCGGCGTCGGCGGCGTCGTCGCCGCGCAGCTCGCCATCGAGGACATGGGCGGCAAGATCCGCGGCTGGCCGGTGAAGCTGCTCGGTCCCGATCACCAGAACAAGCTCGACGTCGGCGTCTCGCTGGCGCGCCAGATGTATGACACGCAGGGCGTCGATGCGATCTTCGACATCGGCAATTCCGCGATCTCGCTCGCCGTTCAGGAGATCGCGCGCGAGCGCGGCAAGGTGCTGGTGCATGTCGGCTCGGCTACCGCGGATGTGTTCGGCAAGGCCTGCTCGCCGACATCCGCCATGTGGCTCTACGACACCTATTCGTTGGCGCAGGGCATCGCCAAGTCGATCGTCGCGCAGGGCGGCGACAGCTGGTTCTTCGTGACGGCCGACTACGCCTTTGGCCATGCGATGGAAGCCGAGGTGACCAAGATCGTGAAGGCCGCCGGCGGCAAGGTGCTGGGCTCGGTGCGCCACCCGGTCGGCGTCTCGGACTTCTCGTCCTTCCTGCTGCAGGCGCAGACGTCGGGCGCCAAGGTGATCGCGCTCGCCAACGCCTCGGGCGACACGGTGACCTCGATCAAGCAGGCGCGCGAATTCAAGATCGGCGAAGGCGACCAGAAGCTCGCCGTGCTGATCTTCTATCTCACCTCGGTCCATGCGCTCGGGCCGGAGGCGACGCAGGGCGTGCAGTACCTCACCGGCTATTACTGGGACCGTGACGATGCGAGCCGCGACTTCGGCAAGCGGTTCGCCGCGCGCCACGGCGGCAAGATGCCGACCCATGCGCAGGCGGGCGTCTACAGCGCGGTGAAGCACTACCTGCGCGCGGTCGACGCGGCGAATTCGACCGACGGCCTGACCGTCATGCGCAAGATGAAGGAAATCCCGGTCGACGACTTCTTCGCGCCGGGCGCCATGGTCCGCCCGGATGGCCGTCTGAACAACGGATACTGGCTGGCCGAGGTGAAGAAGCCTGCTGACGTGAAGCAGGGCTGGGACCTGCTGACCATCAAGTCGAAAGTGAAGCCGGAAGACGTGCTGCGCCCGATCGCCGACGGCGGCTGCACGAAGCTCGATCCGCCCCCGAAGTGAAAGCAACCGGCTATTCGCCAAGGGAGAGGGCCGCGGAGCGATCCGCGGCCCTCACGATTCCAGTCAGGCCGGCAGCGGTTACTTCTTGGGAGCGGGGGCCTCCGGCGCCACGGGCTGGCCCGGCTGCGGCGCATCGAAACGCTCGATCTTGGCGGCGTCGCGCAGCTTCACGACCTCGTCGCCCTCCGCCTTCTGCATGACGTAGCGGACGACCTGGTCGCGCACCTGGTCGAGCTTGGGGAATTCCTTCGTCCGCTTCTCCTCAAGCTTGATGATGTGCCAGCCGAACTGGCTCTTCACAGGCGCTGATATGTCGCCGGGCTTCTCCAGCTTGAAGGCGGCGTCGGCGAATTCCGGCACCATGCGGTCCTTTGTGAACCAACCGAGGTCCCCGCCCTTGGATCCGGGATCCTTGGAGACCTCGGTCGCAACCTTGGCGAAGTCCTCGCCGCCCTTCACGCGCTCCAGCGCCTTCTTGGCCTCTTCCTCGGTCGGCACGAGGATGTGACGGGCGTGGATCTCGGGCTCCGGCTTCTGGGCTTTGGCGACTTCGTCGTAAGTCTTCTGGATATTTGCGTCAGTGTTTGCGGTTTCCGCGACCTTGCCCAGATAGCTCTCGGTCAACAGCTTGTCGCGCATGTAGGCGAGCTTGCGGGCGAAGTCCGGGGAGGCGCCGACCTTCTCGGCCTCCGCCTTCTGGGCGACGACCTTGGCGACGATGAGGTTGTCGAGCAGCGCCTTGTCGCGGGCCGGTCCCTGCAATTCGCGCGGCATCCGCGCTTCCAGATCGTCGCGGGCGATCGCCAGGTCCTCGTCGGTTATCTCGGCCCCGTTCACCTTCGCCAGCACCTTGGCTGCGGCCGGGCCCGCGATGGCGGAAAGCGCCACGGCCAAGGCAAGGCCTGCCGTGGCCGCGCGCAGGGACGATCGGTTGCGGAAATGGGACATGCTGTTCTCCAGGAGGCTGCGCGGCCGGCGGCCGACGCGTGACGAATCGCGCCAATGGCGGGAAAATCGGGCGTAAATTCGCCCATTCTCGGGCATGGCGCAATTGCCGCGCCCTGTCGCGCCGCGTTGACAAGGCGCGGAGCCGTCCTTATCTCTCGCCCGGCTTTTCCGGGCGTCCCGGCGCATGTCCGCCGCCTTGGCGGCGCCGCGTTCTCCCGACATAGACGTTCGAAATCAAAGGCCCGCGACGCCGCTCGCGCCGGGCGTTCACAGGCACGGGTCCTTTCATGTTCGGCAATCTCGCGAAAAAGATTTTCGGCTCCGCCAACGACCGCCGCCTGAAGGGGTACCAGCCGAACGTTCGCGCTATCAATGCCATGGAGCCGGAACTCGTCGCGCTGAGCGACGAACAGCTCCAGGCCCGCACCCAGCAGTTCCGTGATCAGCTCGCCGCCGGCAAGTCGCTCGACGACCTGCTTGTTCCGGCTTTCGCGACGGTGCGCGAGGCGGCCAAGCGCGTGCTCGGGCAGCGGCACTTCGATGTGCAGTTGATCGGCGGTATGGTGCTGCACGAAGGCGGCATTTCGGAAATGCGCACCGGCGAAGGCAAGACGCTCGTCGCCACGCTCGCCGTCTATCTCAACGCGCTCGCCGGCAAGGGCGTGCATGTCGTCACCGTCAACGACTATCTCGCCAGCCGCGACGCGGAATGGATGGGACGCGTCTACAAGTTTCTGGGCATGACCGTCGGCGTGATCGTCCATGGGCTCGACGACAACGAGCGCAAGGAAGCCTATTCGTGCGACATTACCTACGGCACGAACAACGAGTACGGTTTCGATTATCTCCGCGACAACATGAAATACGAGCTCGCGCAGATGGTGCAGCGCGGGCATGCCTTCGCCATCGTCGATGAGGTCGACTCGATCCTAATCGACGAAGCGCGCACGCCGCTGATCATTTCCGGCCCATCCGAGGACAGGTCCGACCTCTACAATTCCATCGACCGCCTGATCCCGTCGCTGGTCAAGGAAGACTACGACATTGACGAAAAGCAGCGCACGACAAGCCTTACCGAGGCCGGTAACGAGCACATGGAAGAGCTGCTGCGAACAGCCGGCATCCTGAAGGAAGGCTCGCTCTACGAGGCCGCCAACGTCACGATCGTGCACCACGTCAACCAGGCGCTGCGCGCGCACAAGCTGTTCCAGCGCGACAAGGACTACATCGTGCGCAACGGCGAGGTCGTCATCATCGACGAATTCACCGGCCGCATGATGCCCGGCCGCCGCTATTCGGAAGGCCTGCACCAGGCGCTGGAAGCCAAGGAGCATGTGCAGGTCCAGCCCGAGAACGTGACGCTCGCCTCGATCACCTTCCAGAACTACTTCCGCCTCTACGAGAAGCTCGCGGGCATGACCGGCACGGCCTCGACCGAGGCCAACGAATTCGCCGAGATCTACAAGCTCGATGTCGTCGAGATTCCGACCAACCGTCCCGTGCAGCGCAAGGACGAGGACGACGAGGTCTACCGCACAGAAGAAGAAAAACTGAAGGCCATCGTCGGCGAGATCGAGGCGGCCGCCGTCAATCTCCAGCCGATGCTGGTCGGCACGACCTCGATCGAGAAGTCGGAAGACCTCGCCGACTTTCTGGTCAAGAACGGCTACAAGCAGATCGACTTCGAAAAGCCCGACGCGCTCGACGATCTCTTCACTGCCGCGCGCGCAGGCAAGCAGTCGAAGATGTTCGCCGTGCTGAACGCGCGCTTCCACGAGCAGGAAGCCCATGTCGTCGCGCAGGCCGGCGTGCCCGGTGCCATCACGGTCGCCACCAACATGGCGGGCCGCGGCACCGACATCCAGCTCGGCGGCAACGCCGACCTGCGAGTCGAGACGGAATGCGCGGGCCTCGAGGGCGAGGCGCGCGCGGCGAAGGAAAAGGAAATCCGCGAGGAGGTCGCGCGCTTCAAGGAGCAGGCGATCAAGGCCGGCGGCCTCTACATCGTCGGCACCGAGCGCCACGAGAGCCGCCGCATCGACAACCAGTTGCGCGGCCGTTCGGGCCGTCAGGGCGATCCCGGCCGCTCCAAGTTCTTCCTGTCGCTGCAGGACGACCTGATGCGCATCTTCGGCTCGGACCGCATGGATTCGATGCTGACGAAGCTCGGCCTCAAGGAAGGCGAGGCGATCATCCATCCCTGGATCAACAAGGCTCTCGAGAAAGCGCAGCAGAAAGTCGAGGCGCGCAACTTCGACATCCGCAAGAACATCCTGAAGTTCGATAACGTGATGAACGACCAGCGCAAGGTCGTGTTCGAGCGCCGCCGCGAAATCATGGCCGAGGAATCGGTCGAGGAGACGATCGGCGAAATGCGCGAGGGCGTGCTCGAGCGCCTGGTCGCGACGCACATTCCGAAGGATGCCTACGCCGAGTCCTGGGACGTTAACGGTCTGCATGACGCCGTCGTCAACACGCTCGGCATCGATGCGCCCGTCGCAGATTGGGCGAAGGAAGAAGGCATCGCCGACGAAGAAATGATGGAGCGGCTGATCAAGACCGCGAACGAGGCTTATGCCGCGCGGGTCGAGAAGAATTCGCCCGACGTGATGCGCTATGTCGAAAAGCAGATCATCCTGCAGGTGCTCGACCATCTTTGGCGCGAGCATCTCGTCGTGCTCGATCACCTGCGGCAGGTGATCGGCTGGCGCGGCTACGCGCAGCGCGACCCGCTGAACGAATACAAGTCCGAAGCACTCGACCTTTTCCGCACCATGATGGAGCGCTGGGACGAAATCACCACCGGGCAGACGATGCGGGTGGAAGTGGCGTTCGAGCCTGCAGAGGGCGAGTTGCCGCCTATGGCGGGCCATCACATCGACGCGTCGACCGGCGAGGACGAGATGGCCCTGGCCGAGATCAACGCGCGCATCGCCGCCGGCGATTTCGCGCCGCAGTCGCTGATGCCGGCGCCGGAAGCACTGCCGATGCGCGATCCCGGCGATCCCGCGAGCTGGGGCAAGGTCTCGCGCAACGAGGCGTGCCCATGCGGCTCTGGTAAGAAGTACAAGCATTGTCACGGCCAGTTCGCCTGATCCCGGGCGTCTGAATCGCCGCGTGCGCGTCAGCACATCGGGCCATCCGGAGCGGGTCTAGTCTCTCCTCATCGCCGAACGACAACGGCGACGACATTCAGGAGAGAGCCATGACCCGCACCCGCAAGATCATCACCGCTTCCATCGCCGCCCTCACGCTGGCCGGCGCCGTTTCCGCCACGGCCACGCCCGCCGCGGCCTGGCACCATCACGGATATGGCTGGGGCGGCCCGGCGATCGCTGGCGGCATCATCGGCGGTCTCGCCCTCGGCGCGATGGCGGCTAGCGCGGCCAACGCGCA
>CAMFKC010000090.1 GCA_945956975.1 uncultured Methylocystaceae bacterium
TCATGGCAGGCAAGCCGCACGCCATCATCTACGAGTCCGCGCTGAAGACGGCTGCGCGCGTGCGCGGCGGGGAATTCGACCGCGCCCGCGTGCTCGCCGTCGGCGACGGGCTCTTCACGGACATCCGGGGCGCGGCGAGCCAGGGCTTCGATGCGCTGTTCATCACCTCGGGCATCCACCGCGACGCGCTGCATCCCGCCAATGGCGCGGACGACTGGAGCGTGGACGAAGCCGCCTACCGCAACCTGCTGGCCGAAGCTGGTGCCGCGCCTGCGGCGCATCTGCGGGAACTGGTGTGGTGAAGCGCACGGAGCTGTAGAAGAATTTCATGCCCCGCCGCCTCCTCAAGCCCGCGACCGTCGTCCTCCTCTGCGGCTTCGTCATCCTCTTCATCGGCGGCGGCGCGCGTTTTGCGGTGGGACTGACGCTCAAGCCCATCGTCGAGGAATTCGGCTGGCCGCGCAGCGCGTTGGGCGCGGCGGTCGCGGTGTTCCAGGTCGTCTCGGCCGTCGCCATGTTCTGGGCCGGCCGGCTGGCGGACGCCAAGAGCCCGCGCCTCGTCCTGGTGCTCGGCCTTGCGCTGGGCGGCGTCGGCATCGGGCTGATGGGCCTCATCACGCAGCCCTGGCATGCCGTGCTGCTCTATGGCGTCATCTACGGCCTCGGCAACGGCGCGGCCTCGCTCATTCCCGTCGGCGTGATGGTCACGCGCGCGTTCCCCGTGCGCACCGGCATGGTCAATGCGGTCGTCACGTCAGGCATGAGCGTCGGCCAACTCGTGATGATCGCGGGCCTCGCCGCGCTGCTGGCGACGCTGACATGGCGCTCGATGTTCGTCGGCCTCGGCGTCGCCCATGTCGCGCTGGCCTTGATCATCCTTGCGGCGCTGCCGAAGGTCGGGGCGGGCGCAGCGCGCGCCGCGCAGCCGGCTCACGGGCTCAGCGTCGAGGAGGCGCTGAACACGCCGCGCCTCTGGCTGCTGCTCGCCATCTACGCCATCTGCGGCTTCGACGATTTCTTCGTCGCCACCCATGTCGTCGCCTTCGCGCAGGACAAGGGCGTCGACGGCCTGCTCGCCGGCAATTTGCTGGCGGCGATGGGCCTGACTGGCCTGCTCGGCGTGGTCGCGGGCGGAGTCATGAGCGACCGCTTCGGGCCGGTCTGGCCGACGGCGCTGTCGTTCCTGGCCCGCGTGCTGGTTTTCGGCCTCATCATGGTGGATCAGTCGCCGCTCTCGGTCGCCGTCTTCGCGCTGGTGTTCGGCGCGACCTTCATGGTCACGGCGCCGCTGACGGTCGTCTTCGCCACGCGCTTCTTCGGCGCGCGGCATCTGGGCGCGCTCACCGGCCTCGTCACCATGGTCCACCAGATCGCGGGCGGGCTCGGCGCCTGGGTCGGCGCAGCGATCTTCGACGCCTCCGGCGGCTATGGCCCCGCCTTCGCCGTCATGTTCGCCGTTTCCGCGCTGGCGCTCGCGCTCTGCCTTCCGCTCGCCCGCATCCAGCGGTAACAATCTTCGGGGCGGCGAAGCGAGTGAGGCCGGGATGACCAAGAACACGATCTGCGTCTGGTACGACAAGGCGGCGGAGGAAGCCGCCAATTTCTACGCCACGGTCTTCCCGGATACCCGTGTCGAGGCCATTCACCTCGCGCCCTTGGACTATCCCAGCGGCAAGAAGGGCGACGTCATCACCGTGGAATTCACGGTGGTCGGCGTGCCCTGCGTCGGCCTCAACGGCGGACCGATGATCAGGCACAGCGAGGCCTTCTCTTTCCAGATCCAGACTCACGACCAGGCCGAAACCGACCGCTACTGGAACGCCATCGTCGGCAATGGCGGTACGGAAAGCGCCTGTGGCTGGTGCAAGGACAAATGGGGCGTCAACTGGCAGATCACGCCGAAGGTTTTGACCGACGCGCTGGCAGCGGGCGGCGCAAAGGCGACGGCGGCCTTCGAGGCCATGATGACCATGCACAAGATCGACGTCGCCACGATCGAGGCGGCGGTGGCGAAGGCCGGATGATGGACCGCGAGCCTTCAGGCTCGCGATGCGTGAAAGGAGCGAGCCTTCAGGCTCGCGGTCGCAAAACGCAAACGGCCGCCCGGAGGCGGCCGATTGAAAACGTGCAGCGAAAGGTCAGGCGGCGCGGGCCGTGAAGACGGCGTCGATCTTTGCCTTCAGCGTCGCCGCGTTGAATGGCTTCACGATATAGCTGGACACGCCGGCCTTGCGGGCGGCGATGACGTTGTCGGTCTTGGATTCCGCCGTGACCATGATGAACGGAATGTCGGCGGTGGCCGCCTCGCTCTTCAGCTTCACGAGCAGTTCGAAGCCGGTCATCGGCTGCATGTTCCAGTCGGAGATGATCAGCCCGTAACGCTTCTCGGCGATGCGCTCCAGCGCCTGCGCGCCGTTGCTTGCCGTGTCGACGTTCTCGTAGCCGATCTGCTTGAGCAGGTTGCAGATGATGCGGACCATCGTCTGATAGTCGTCGACGACCAGAATCGGCATCGTGGAATCGGCGGTCATATCGGTCTCCCAGCGGCTCCCCCGATCGAAACCGGTAGAGCCTGCACTGACAGGGATAGCAGCAGGGGGCTTTCACTTGTGTAAACGCAACCGCTCACAGGCCGCGATTGCATGATAAAGTTTAGCGATTGACGTAAGGGCGGCTTGCAGCAGGGTTACCGAAAGGTTACTCGGGGCGCGCTCGCTCTGGAGGGAAGACATGTCGGCGCCCTACAAGACCCATTATTTCGAGGACCTGACCGTCGGCCAGCGCGAGACGCTGATGAAGACGGTCATGGACGACGACGTCATCGCCTTCGCCGACCTTTCCGGCGATCGCAACCCCGTGCATCTGTCCGACCATTTCGCGCGCAAGACCCGGTTCGGCGAGCGGATCGTCCACGGTCTCTATACGGCGAGCCTGATTTCGACCGTGATCGGCATGTATCTGCCGGGCCCGGGTGCGGTCTACATGTCGCAGACCCTCAATTTCAAAGGCCCGGTCAAGATCGGCGACGTCATCAATGTCGTGGTCGAGGTGGTCGAACTGACCGAGAAAGGCCGCCGCGTCCGGTTGCACTGCGAATGCCTGGTGGACGGCAAGGTGGTGCTGGATGGCGAGGCTCTGGTGATGGCGCCGACACGCAATCCGACCCCGCGCCCGGCCGCCAAGGCCGAGGCGTAGTCTCGCGCAGCTTGACCCTCGCGTCGCCGCATGGCTCTTTGCCGCGCGACCGGTTCGGCCAAGCCGAATCCCACTGAACTCGCCCGCGGCTCAGCGCTCGCGCTCCACCCTAAGGATGGGATGCGGGCGCCTGGTCCGTAGCGGCCGGACGGCTTCTGGCACGTGATCAAGACTTCTCGTTTCATCGTCGCGACCGACCCGCAATCCCCGCCGGCGGGTATGGACGGCGCCGTCGTGGCTATCGGCAATTTCGACGGGCTGCACCGTGGCCACCGCGGCGTCATCGCCCGGGCCAAGGCGCTGGCCGCCAAACTCGGCAAGCCCTGCGCCGTCCTGACCTTCGAGCCGCACCCCGCCGATTTCTTCGCGAAGAAGAGCGTCATCTTCCGGCTGACCTCGCGCGAGGCCAAGGCCGCCTTCCTGCAACGCCTCGGTCTCGACGGAATGATCGTCCTCACGTTCGACGCCGCGCTTTCGGGCCTCACCGCGCAGCAATTCGTCGATGATGTGCTTCTCCGCCGCCTCGGCGTGTCCGGCGTCGTCGCGGGCTACGATTTCCATTTCGGCGCCAAGCGCCTGGGCACGCCGGAATTCCTCAAGAGCGAAGGCGCGCGCCAGAACTTTGCGGTCGACATCGTCGAACGCATCGCACAGGACGACGAGGGCGCGCTGGACGCCGTTTCCTCCACCGCCACCCGCGCGGCGCTGGAAGCGGGCGATGTCGCGCTGGCCGCCCGCCTTCTCGGCCATCCCTGGTTCGTGGAAGGCGAGGTGATCCACGGCCGCAAGGTCGGCCGGACCATCGGATTTCCCACCGCCAATATCGCGCTCGACCCGTCGTGCCGCCTGCGGCACGGCATTTACGCCGTCACGCTGACTGTCGACGGCGCCACCCACAAGGGCGCCGCCAATTTCGGCAAGCGTCCGACCTTTGACGATGGCCCGCCGCTGCTGGAAGTCTATGTGCTCGATTTCGACGGCGACCTCTACGGCAAGACAGTCGAAGTCGCCTTCATCGGGTTCATCCGCGCCGAGGCGAAGTTCGACTCCGTCGAGGCGCTGGTCGCTCAGATGCATGCGGATGTCGCCGAGGCGCGGCGGATTCTGGCGCGGTAAGGCGCGGCGTATCAGTCCGCGGTCAGTTCGCGGGCCGGTGCGCGCAGCGTGAATTTCACGCCCGCGGGATCGTAGGAAATCGCAGCCTCGCCATTGAAATATCCGGCGAGCGCCTTTTCGATGATGCGGGCGCCAAAGCCCTTGCGGGTCGGCTCAGTCACGGGCGGGCCGCCGCTTTCGCTCCAGTCGAGCCGGAACCTGTCTTCATCGAGCGTCCAGCCGATCGTGACCGTGCCAGCCTCGCCGCGCAGCGCGCCATATTTGAGCGCATTGGTGGCAAGTTCGTGCAACCCGAGCGCAAGGCCCATCGCGCAGCGCGAAGAAAGGTCGGCTTCCGGCCCGCAGATCGCAAAACGCGATATCGGCGCATGCGGCGCGACCGCCGTGCGGATCACGTCGCCGATCTCCGCCCTCTCCCAGTGCGTCTTGTTCAGCATGGACTGCGCGTCGTCGAGCGCGGCGAGCCGCGCAAGAAAGCTCCTTTTGGTTTCCTGGATGTCGAGATCGCTGTTGAGGGTCTGCGTCGCGATCGCCCGAACCATGGCGAGCGTGTTCTTCATCCGGTGCTGCGTTTCGCCCGTGATCAGGCGCAGCCGGTCTTCCGCCTCCTTGAGCGCGGTAATGTCGCGCGAGACCGACAGGATGGCTTCGGGCGCTCCGTCGGGGCCCATGATCGGCGACACCTGCACGTCCCAATATCTGGATCGGCCAGCCATCGTATTGGCATAGCCCTGAAAGCGGGACGACCGGCCTGCATTGGCTTCGGAGACGGCGAGGGCGACGTCGGATTTGCCCGCGCCGGTCCAGAAATCCGGCCAAGGACACCCCTTGATGGCGTTGAAGTCGCTGACGTCCATGGTGCGCTGGCCGCCCTCGCTCATGAAGGTCAGGGCGCCATCGAGATCGAGGACCTTGATGCAGTCTTCGGACGCGGCGAGCAGGCTCTGGATGAACCGGGCGTCGCGCTTTTCTTCAGTCGGCATCGTCTACCCTGGCGCTCCTTCTTGCCGCCCAGCGATCAAGTAATATCAAGTGTGGCTGCGCTGGCAAAGCTGCGGGCAAGGCGGCTGCGAGGCAGCCTCATCCGGCTGCGATGGCGGCTTCCTCCGGCGTCTCTGGCGCTGTTCCCGCGTCGAGCGTCTTCCGCGCCCGGTCCTTGTCGAGCGCCCCGTCCCAGGCCGCAATCACGACCGTCGCCACGCAATTGCCGATGAGATTGCCCAGCGCGCGGGCCATGCCGACGAACCAGTCGACCGACAGCACCAGCACGAGGCCGATCGCCGGGATCGCGGGCACGGCGTTGAGCGTCGCCGCCAGAATGACAATGGCCGAGCCCGGTACGCCGTGGGCGCCTTTCGACGTCACGAGCGAAATACCCAGCACCAGCAGCAACTCCCCGAACGACAGCGGCGTGTTGGTCGCTTGCGCGATGAAAACCACGGCCAGCGTCAGGTAGATCGAGAACGCGTCGAGGTTAAAGGAATAACCGGTGGGCACGACGAGGCCGACGACCTCTTCTTCGACGCCCATGGCTTCCAGCTTGCGCATGATCTGGGGAAGCACCGCGTCGGAGGAGGCGGTGGCCAGAACGATCATCAGTTCCTCGCGGAAATAGCGCAGGAACTTGAATATGTTGAGCCCGACCATGCGCATCACGGCGCCAAGCACGACGATGACGAAGATCGCGACAGCCACATAGAATAGCACGACCAGCGATACGAGTTGTTGAAGCGAACCCGCGCCGTATTTGCCCACGGTGAAGGCGACGGCGCCGAGCACGCCGAGCGGCGCGACGCGCACGATCAGTCCCATGGCGCGGAACAGAACGGTCGCGGTGGCGTCGACCAGCTTGACGACCGGCTTGCCGGGCTCGCCGACCAGCGCCAGCGCGACGCCGAAGATCACCGCGAAGAACAGCACCTGCAGCACGTCGTTGCGCGCGAAGGCGTCGAAGGCGGTGGATGGCACGATATTGAGCAGGAAGCCGCCGATGCCTTCTCCCTTCAGCTTGTGGGCATTGTCGGCGAAGCGTGTGAGGGCGGAGGCGTCGAGCTTGCTCGCGTCGATGTTCATGCCATGGCCGGGCCCGAACACCAGCGCGAGGATCACGCCGAGAGCCAGCGCGACTGTGGTCATGAGCTCGAAATAAATCAGAGCCTTGACGCCGACCCTGCCGACCTTGCGCAGGTCGCCGGCCCCTGCAATGCCGTGCACCACGACGCAGAACACGATCGGCGCGACGATCATCGAGACGAGCTTGAGAAAGACGTCGCTGAAGAATTTGAGGCCTTGGGCGAAGGACGGCGCGACGACGCCGAGCACGACGCCGAGAACGAGCATCGCCACGACCTGCGCGAACAGGGAGGTGTAGATCGGCTTTCTCCCGGCGCCCGGGACGGCGGCTGCTGCGGCGGTCATGTGTCACTCCTTGGGCAACCCTCGGCCACAATAAAGCAAGGATCGGGCCGCAAGCTGCAAGGGTCCAGGGTGAGCGCCGGCATTGCAGCCCATGCGCTTGGCGCCTAAATCTGGAGGCGAGGGAGCCATGGCGTCGAAACAGGATCAGGACAAAGTCGAATTTCCGCGCGGCGAGATTGAAATCATCTCGCCCGGGCAGGACCCGTTTGGAGCGCAGCGCCGACGCAGTCCGTTTGAATTCGAGGGCGGCTCAGCGCAGCGAACCTACACGTTCCAGACGCGGCTCAGCGGCTTCGTAGGGCTCGTGTTCGCCGCCCTTGTCGCTAGCGCCCTCTTCGTCTTTGTCGCGGGCTTCCTCGCCGTGGTCGTCAGCATCGCCGTGGCGGTGGTCGCGGGGTTCATGCTGCGCAACAAGTTGAGGCGCTGGCTGGGACGCTGAACCCGAAGCCTTTATTCGCGTTGGAGGAGCATCGCGGCCACGGTTGAGGCCGCCATGGAGGCCCCGATGAACCGCACCGGATTTCTCGCGCTGGCGATCCTGCCGGCTTTCGCCCTGTCCTTCGCCACCGAAGCCAACGCCAAGGGCTGTATAAAGGGCGCGATCGTCGGCGGCATCGCCGGCCATTTCGTCGGGCACGGCGTCGCGGGAGCGGCGGCGGGTTGCGTCGTCGGCCGGCACAACGCCAACGAAAAGGCGAAGCAGCGCGAGATGGAGCGCGCGCAGAAAACCGCGCCCGGCGACCGCAACCTGTAATTGCCTAGGCCAACTCCTCGGCGATCGCGCGGCGCACGTTCGGCAGGTCCGACATGCGCGCGCGATGCGTCATGACGCGCGGAATGCGGGAGACGTCGACGCCATCCGCCTCCAGCCATTGCGCCAGCGTGAAGAGATAGGGGTCGGCGATCGTATAGGCGTCGCCCATCACCCAGGGCCCGCGCAGCATGTGCTCTTCCACAAGCGCGAACCCCTCTCCCACTGATTTCGGCACCATCCGCTTCATGTCCTCGAACGAAGACGGCTCGCTCGCCCAGCGGTAGTAGCGCATGCGATGGGCG
>CAMFKC010000091.1 GCA_945956975.1 uncultured Methylocystaceae bacterium
TGCCGATCCATTCGTCGGCGATGGCCGAATAGCCGGTGCGCACGGGATTGACCGAGACGACCTTGGCGCCGCGGCCCTTCATCTTGCCGAGGCCGATCTTGATCGGATTGGAATCGTGATCCTCGGCGACGCCGAAGATCATCAGATATTTCGCGCGGTCCCAGTCGGGCTCGCCGAATTCCCAGAAGGAGCCGCCGATCGTGTAGAGGCCCGCAGCCGCCATGTTGACCGAGCAGAAGCCGCCGTGCGCGGCGAAGTTCGGGGTGCCGAACTGCATCGCCCACCAGCCGGTCAGCGACTGGCTCTGGTCGCGGCCGGTGAAGAAGGCGAGCTTCTTCGGATCGGTCTTGCGGATGTTGCCGAGCCAATCGGTCGCGAGCGCCAGCGCCTCGTCCCACTCGATCTCGACGAACTCGCCCTTGCCGCGCTCGCCGGTGCGCTTGAGCGGCTTGCGCAGGCGCGCAGGCGAATAGTGCTGCATGATGCCGGACGAGCCCTTGCCGCACAGCACGCCCTTGTTGACGGGATGATTCCTGTTGCCCTCGATGTAGCGGATCTGGCCGTCCTTCACGTGCACCTTGATGCCGCAGCGGCAGGCGCACATGTAGCAGGTCGTGTATTTCACCTCGTCGGCGACTTCGGGCGACATGTCGATCACGGGGTCGTTCAGCATCGGGCGGCGTTTCCGGCTTGGGTCCGTCTGGGGGCGTGGCGGCTAGCGGCGGCGCGTTCGTTCTGGTTTCCGCGCGGGCCGTGCCTGTCGCGGCGCGCGCATGCGACGAAGGCGCGGGAGGGGCGTGGTCCTGGGCCTGAACATGGTCTCTTGCCCGTTCATCTCGGCATGGTGGACGCGCGAGAAGCCATCAGGCGCGGGGTCCTTCAGGCGTATCAGATAAAGCAGGACGCCGCGCGCCCGCAGCTTCCGCGCGTCGAGCGATCTAGCGAAGGCCAAGCCCTTCGGCAGCGTGATCACGGCCCCGATCAGGCCCGCCGGTGGATTGGCGCGCATCATCGGCCGGTTCGCCCGCGGCGCCCGGCGCATGAAGTGACGTGAGGGAGCAATCCGCGCGGGGGCGGATCGCGTGGCGGAGGACATGGCCATGGCGCGGCGGGATCATCGCCCATCGACCGGGCCGGCGTCGAGCGTTTCGATCTGCAGGCGGAGCGGCGCTGCTGCGCCGCTCGTGCAATGCCGCCTAGTCGGTGACGACCTGCTTCAGCTTGGCAATGCCCAGCATGTTGAGCGCGGCGGTTTCGTAGAACGGCTCGCTCTCGCCCTTGCGCATCTTGCGGATGAAGTACTTCTCGAACGCGATCTTCGCCGCGTGCACCCATTTGCCCGACGCGGCCCAGTTGACGTTGCGCGGCGGCATCTGTGGCTGCGCGACGAAGGCCACGCCCGAATCGCCGAAGTCGGCAAGGCAGACCGCGTTCCAGGTGCCCTGATGGCGGGGCTGCTGGCCCCGCAGCAGCGCGCCGATGTTGTGCGCGGTGGCGGTCACCATGGACTCGATCATGAATCCGGTCTTCGGCACGCCGCAGGCGACGGGCGTCGGGCCCATCGGCGGGATGGCGACGCAGACGCCGACCGAGAAGACGTTCTTGAAGGTCGGGTTCTGCTGGTGCTTGTCGACGATGACGAAGCCGCGCGGATTGACGAGGCCTTCGATGCCCATCAGCGGCTTGATGCCGCGAAAGGCCGGCAGCATCATCGAGAAACCGAAGGGCAGTTCTGCCGACGTCTTCACCGTGCCGTCGGGATTGACCTCCTCGACGTGCATCTTGCCGTCTTCGACCTTCTTGACGCGCGTCGAGGTCATCCACTTGATGTGGTGCTCGCGCATTTCGCTCTCGAGCAGGCCCTTGGTGTCGCCCACGCCGTCGAGGCCGAGGTGGCCGATGTAGGGCTCGGCGGTCACGAAGGTCATCGGCACCTTGTCGCGGATCTTGCGGCGGCGCAGCTCGGTGTCGAGGATGAAGGTGAATTCGTAGGCCGGGCCGAAGCAGGACGCGCCCTGCACCGCGCCGATAACGATCGGCTTCGGGTTCTTGCAGAATTCCTCGAAGGAGACGGAAGCCTTCAGCGCGTGGTCGACATGGCAGATCGAACTGGTGAAGCCGCCATGCGGGCCGAGGCCCTCGATCTCGTCGAAGGCGAGTTCCGGGCCGGTGGCGATCACGAGATAGTCGTAGGAGAGCTTCGAGCCGTCTTCGAGTTCGACGAAGTTCTCCTGCGGCGCCACCTTCGACACGGGCACCGGCTTGAAGCCGATGCCGCGACGCGCAAATGTCGGCGCCAGATCGACCTGCACCGCCTCGCGCGTGCGCCAGCCGACGGCGACCCAGGGATTGGAAGGAACGAAGTGATAGACGGGATCCTTGGTGACGACCGTGATCCTGTCTTCCGGCCGGCACTGGTCCTTCATCTCGTAGGCCATGATGGCGCCAGCGAGACCCGCGCCCATAATCACGATTTCCGCCATGTCCGTTCCCGCTCCTTGTGAGCAACGCCTTGCGTTGCACGCTTCCCTGCTGCGCGCTTGTTCTTGTCGGGCGGCTTCCTGCCGCGCGCGCAGCCGATCGTGATCCAGGACGCGTCCCTGCCACGTTTCTGAATTCATTATATTCGATTATTATAATGTGTCTAGGTGTCCGCCATCGGGTTCCGGGCGCCGGCGACGAAAGTCTAAAGCGTGCGATCGGTTCTTCGGGCTGTTTTTTGAGGGTTTGCGCGCGCAGGCCGCCCCTCGCGCTGGCATGAACTGTTCCCGCATCTGAAGCGAAGATCAGCGGTGTGTCTCAGCGCGCGTCCGCCAAGATGAAGCCCGCGCCTTTCTCGGCGATCATTGCGGTTGGCGTATTGGTGTTGCCCGACGTGATCGTCGGCATGATGGACGCGTCAACGACGCGCAATCCGCCGATGCCGCGCAGGCGCAGACGCGCATCGACGACGGCGAGCGGATCGCTGTCGAGACCCATCTTCGCCGTGCCGACAGGATGGAAGATCGTCGTGCCGATGTCGCCCGCCGCTTTCGCGAGGGATTCGTCGTCGTCGCCGACGGCGGGGCCGGGCAGGTACTCGTCGGGCCGGTAGGGCGCAAGCGCTGGCTGGCGCATCAGGCGGCGCGTCACGCGGATCGCGTCGGCGGCGGTCTGCCTGTCCTCTTCGGTCGCCAGATAGTTCGGCGCAATCTTCGGCGCGGCGCCGATCTCGCTCGAGGAGATGCGGATTGCGCCCCGCGAAGTCGGCCTGAGATTGCAGGCCGCCACTGTGATCGCGGGGAAGCGGTGCAATGGCTCTCCGAATTTGTCGAGCGACAGCGGCTGGACGTGAAACTGGATGTCGGCGCGCTCCTTGTCCGGGCGCGAGCGCGTGAAAATGCCGAGCTGCGAGGGGGCCATGGTCAGCGGGCCACGCCGGCGCAGCGCATAATCCACGCCCATCCAGGCGCGGCGCGGCAGGGAGTAGTAGGTTTCGTTGAGCGTGCGGATGCCGTGCACTTTGTAGATCGCGCGCTGCTGGAGATGGTCCTGCAGGTTGCGGCCGACGCCGGGCAGATCGAGCGCCATTTCGATGCCGAGCGGCTTGAGCCATTCCGCGGTGCCGATGCCCGAGCGATGCAGCACCTGGATCGAGCCGATCGAGCCCGCGCACAGGATGACCTCGCCCTTCGCCCGCGCTTCCACCGTTTCGCCGCCCTGGGCAAAGCGCACGCCCACGGCGCGGCCGTCTTCGATGATCAGGCGGTCGACTTCCACGCCTGTCTCCAGCCGCAGGTTGGGGCGGGAGAGAGCCGGCTTGAGGAAGCCGCGCGCAGACGACCAGCGGCGGCCCGACTTCTGGTTCACATGGAAATAGCCGACGCCCTCGTTGTCGCCGGTGTTGAAGTCTGGCGTTCGGCGTATGCCCATCTCGCCCGCGGCGTCGGCGACGGCGTCCAGAACCTTCCAGGAGATGCGCGGCGCCTCGATCCGCCACCCGCCGCCGACGCCGTGATGCTCGCTATCTCCGAGAAAATGGTCTTCCAGCCGCCGGAAGGCCGGCAGCACGTCGTCCCAGCCCCAGCCGGGCAGGCCGAGCTGGCGCCAGTGATCGTAATCGGCGGCCTGGCCGCGCATGGAGATCATGGCGTTGATGGCGGAGGAGCCGCCGATCGCCTTGCCGCGCGGATAGCCGAGCGAACGCCCATTGAGGCCGGGCTCCGGCTCCGTCTTGAACATCCAGTCGGAGCGTGGATTGCCGATCGCGAAGAGATAGCCGACGGGAATGTGGAACCAGATCCAGTTGTCCCGGCCGCCTGCTTCCAGCAAAAGCACGCGCTTGGCCGGATCGGCGGACAGGCGGTTGGCGACGATGCAGCCCGCGGTGCCCGCGCCGACGACGATATAGTCGAACTCGCCTTCTACCCGGCTGACCATCTTGTTCCTTCCCTGCCCGCGCGGTCGCGCCGCGGCGGGCGCCGTCCGCTCGATCGGGAAGCGTCATTCCAGATTTTTGCGCCGGGCGCGAGGGGGCTATTCTTCTCGCGCTGCAAAACGTCGCGCGAGAGCCCGTTTTGCGCAGGTTCGATTGCAGCCTGCGCGACATTATCGTCGGCAAGCCGGTTGCGGGCGTCACGCATTTCCGGGATACGTCGCGCGGACGAACGGACGCGAAGGTTCGCGGCCTCGGTCCGGGCGGGCCGCCCGAGGCAGGACAGGACGACACGGGTTTCATGGAGCAACTGCCGATCTTCCTCGCGGTGAGGGGCAAGCGGGCGGCCGTGATCGGCGGCGGGCTGGCGGCTGCGCGCCGCGCCGAACTGCTCCTGCGGGCCGGCGCCCATGTCGCGGTCTTCGCGCCCGAATTCTCGGACGAATTCACGGCGGTGGCGGAAAAATCCGCCTTCGAGCGCATCGCGCGCTGGCCGCACAAGGCGGCTGAACTGGACGGCGTCGCCGTCTGCATCGTCGCCACCGACGATCCCGCGCAGGACGCGCGCGGGCACGCGATCGCGAAAGAGGCGAAGGCGCTGGTCAACGTAGCGACGAGGCCCGAACTCTGCGACTTCGTTCTGCCTTCGGTCGTCGACCGCAGCCCGGTCGTCGTGGCGATCTCGACCGGCGGCGCCTCGCCCATTCTCGGACGCATGCTGAAAGCGCGGCTGGAGGCGACGATCCCCGCCTCCTACGGGCGGCTCGCCGGTTTCGTGCGGGACGCCCGGGCGCGGGTGAATGCGGCGTTAGCGGACGCCGCTGCGCGACGTCGCTTCTGGGAGACGACGCTCGACGGGCCCATTGGCGAAATGGTGCTCGCGGGCGACGAGCCGCGCGCCGCACAGGCGCTGGCCGCCGAGATCGACCATGCGGCGGCAGGGGCGAGCGCGGGCGTGCAGGGCGAGGTCTATCTGGTGGGCGCGGGGCCGGGCGATCCCGACCTTCTCACGTTCCGCGCGCTGCGGCTGATGCAGAAGGCCGAGGTCGTGCTCTATGACCGGCTTGTCGATCCCGCCATCGTCAATCTCGTGCGCCGCGAGGCCGAGCGCATCTATGTCGGAAAACGGCCGAAGGACCATCCCGTGCCGCAGGAAGAGATCAGCGACATGCTGATCCGTCTCGCGAAAGAGGGCAAACGCGTGCTGCGGCTCAAGGGCGGCGACCCCTTCGTGTTCGGGCGCGGCGGCGAGGAGATCGAGCGGCTGGCGGAGGAGCGGATTCCCTTCCAGGTTTGCCCCGGCGTGACGGCGGCGATCGGCTGCTCCGCCTATTCCGGCATTCCGCTCACCCACCGCGACCACGCGCAGGCCTGCGTGTTCGTGACGGCGCACAGCCGGCACGGCCCCATCGACCTCGACTGGGCCACGCTCATCCGGCCGGGCCAGACGGTGGCCGTCTACATGGGTCTGGGCCATATAGAGGAACTGATGGCGGCCTTCGTCGCGCATGGCGCGGCGCCCGACCTGCCGGCGGCGATCGTGGACAACGGCACGCGCGCGAACCAGCGCGTCGTGGTCGGCACGCTCGCCGATCTCGCTGGCAAGGCGCGCGCCGCGCAATTGCGCGGGCCGACCATCGTCATCGTGGGCTCCGTCGTGCGCCTGCGCGAGAAACTGGATTGGCGCTGGCGCCCGAAAGACGCCCAAGAAAGATCGAACGAGGAAACATCATGAGCTTGACGCAGCAGCAGGTCCTAGCGGCCATTGCCGATCTTCCGGGGCCGGACGCCTCGTCGACCCTCGCCAAGTCCGGCGCGCTGGCGGGCGTCAACGTCCGGGACGGCAAGGTCTTCGTTTCCATCAACGTCGAGCCGGGCAAAGTACAGGCGCTGGAGCCGATGCGCGGGCGCGTTGAAGCCGTGATCAAGAAATTGCCCGGCGTGGCCGCGGCCTATGTGACGTTGACGAGCGAGGCGGAGGGCGGAGAGCGCGCGCAGCCGGTGCGCTCGTCGGGCGCAGGCGCGGCGCCCAGGGCCGCCGCCAAGGGCGGGGCCGCCGGCATCGGCAAGATCATCGCGGTCGCATCCGGCAAGGGCGGCGTCGGCAAGTCGACCACCGCCTGCAATATCGCGCTCGGCCTCAAGCGGCAGGGGCTGAAAGTCGGCGTGCTCGACGCCGACGTCTACGGCCCCTCCATGCCGCGCCTGTTCGGCATCAAGGGCAAGCCCGACATGGCCGAGGACGGCAAGCTCAAGCCGAAGGAGAGCTTCGGCGTGAAGGTCATGTCGATCGGCTTTCTCGTGCAGGACGAGGCGCCGATCGTGTGGCGCGGCCCGATGGTCATGTCGGCGATCAAGCAGCTTCTCGAGGATGTCGCCTGGGGCGATCTCGACGTGCTCGTGGTCGACATGCCCCCCGGCACCGGCGACGCGCAACTCACCCTGGCGCAGAGCGTGCCGCTGGCAGGAGCCGTCATCGTCTCGACGCCGCAGGATCTCGCATTGATCGACGCGCGGCGCGGCATCGCCATGTTCCAGCAGACGCATGTGCCGATCATCGGCGTGGTCGAGAACATGAGCTTCTTCCTCTGCCCGCATTGCGGCGGCCGGTCGGACCTGTTCGGCCACGGCGGCGCCCGCCATGAGGCGCAGCGCCTCGGCGTGCCGTTCCTCGGCGAGGCCCCGCTGCACATGTCGATCCGCGAGACCTCGGACGCCGGCGCGCCGGTGGTCGCCACCGCGCCCGAGAGTCCGCAGGCGCAGGCCTATATCGACATCGCCGCCAAGACCTGGGCGAGCCTCAGCGGCGGAGCGGTCGGCGCGCGGCCCGCGCCGCGAATCGTCGTGAATTGAGATAAACAACTGAAGAACGAGCCCGACGAAGCGGCGCCGGGGCGCGCGTCGCTTCGAGAGGGAGGGGCAGCATGATCGGGCCTGATTTCGCCGCCGGGATTTCCGGCGGGCTCGTTGGCTTCACGCTCGGCCTGATCGGCGGCGGCGGCTCGGTGCTGGCCGTGCCGCTTCTGGTCTATTTCGTCGGCGTGGCCTCGCCGCATGTCGCGATCGGCACGAGTTCCGTGGCGGTAGCGGCCAACGCTTTCGTCAACCTCATCGGCCACTGGCGGAAGGGCAACGTGCGCTGGCCGTGCGCGACCGTCTTCTCCATCGCAGGCGTTGCGGGCGCTTCGCTCGGCTCCATCGCCGGCAAGGCCTTCGACGGCAAGAAGCTGCTATTCCTGTTCGGCGTGCTGATGGTGGCGATCGGCGTGACCATGCTGCTGCGCAAGGGCGCGCGGGAGGAAGACTTCAAGCCGCTCGGGCGCGCGAATGC
>CAMFKC010000092.1 GCA_945956975.1 uncultured Methylocystaceae bacterium
GCTCCAATTCGCGCTCGAGGACGGCAGCCTCTTCACGCTGTCGGCCGTGGCGGACCGGATCGAGATCGACCGGGCCGGCGAAGCGCGGATCGTCGACTACAAGACGGGCGAACCGCCATCCGCCCGGCTGATCGAGATCGGCATCGCCGCGCAGCTCACGCTGGAGGGAGCGATGGCGCGGCGCGGGGCGTTCGCGGATATCGGCAAGGTCGAGCCCTCGTCCGGGCTTTATCTCAAACTCGGCGGAAAGGACGGCGGCAAGCGCATTGTCGCGCCCGCCGAAGGCGCGGATTTCGTTGCCCTGGCGGAGAAGCATTTCGCGGGACTGGCGGAACTTCTGTCGTCCTATCGCAATCCTACGCAAGGCTATCCGTCGCGGGCTCTCGCGCAATTCATCAAATACGAGGGCGCCTACGACCATCTGGCGCGCGTGAAGGAATGGTCGGCCTCCGGCGGCGGCGCGGAGAGCGGGGAATGAAATATCCGGTCCCCGCCAACACCAGGTCCTATCAGCAGCGCGCGTCCGACCCGGCAGTGTCCGCCTGGGTTTCCGCGCATGCGGGGTCCGGTAAGACGCATGTGCTGACACAGCGCGTCGTGCGCCTGATGCTCGCCGGCGTCCCGGCGTCGCGGCTCATATGCCTGACGTTCACGAAGGCCGCGGCGGCGAACATGTCGGCGCGGGTGTTCAGAACGCTCGCGGACTGGACCTTGGCGGACGATGAAACGCTGCGCGCCAAGATCATCGAAACAGGCGCGCGTCCGCCGCCGAAGCTCGACACCGCGCGAAAGCTGTTTGCAGAAGCGGTCGAGACGCCGGGCGGTTTGAAGATCCAGACCATCCACGCCTTCTGCGAGCGCGTGCTGCATCTGTTTCCCTTCGAGGCCAATGCGCCTGCCGAGTTCCGCGCCGCCGAAGATCTCGAACGCGCGGAACTGCTGGCGCTCGCGCAGCGTCAGACCTTCGCGGCAGCGGACGACGATCCGATCCTCGGCGCGGCGCTGGCGCTGGTCTCTGAAGAATCGTCCGAGGACGGTTTCAGCGGCGTCCTCAATGCAGCGCTCGGCAAGCGCGCGGCGCTCGACGACGTCGACGGCATGATCGCGCGCCTTCCCGCTGCGCTCGGTCTTGCGCCCGACGACAGCGAATCCTCGATCCAGCGCGCGATGGTCGAGGACGGCATTCACTGGTCAAAGTGGGCTGGCCTCGCCGAGATCTTCGCGGGCGGATCAACGACCGATCAGGAGCAGGCGGCGCGGCTGCGCGCCGCGGCAGCCCTCGCGCCGGATCCAGCCTGTCTCGGCGACTATCTCTGCGTCTTCTTCACTTCGAACGGCGCCGGGAGCGCGCGCAAGAAATTCGGGACGAAGGCGGTCGAGGCGCGGGCGCCGGCCCTCGCTGAGGATATGGCCCGGGAGGCCGCCCGCCTCGACGGCCTGCGCGGAAAATTGCGCGCCGTGGCGGTCCGGGACCGTTCCGTCGCCCTGCTGCGGCTTGCTGCTGCTTGCCAGCGCCGGTACGATGCGCTCAAACGCGCACGCGGCGTTCTCGATTTCGAGGACATGATCGAGAAGACCCGTGCGCTGTTCACCCGCGAGGGCGCTGCAGCCTGGGCCTTGTACAAGCTCGACAATGGCGTCGATCATATCCTGGTCGACGAGGCGCAAGATACGAGCGCCGCGCAATGGGAAATCCTCGAGGCGCTCGCCTCCGAATTCATGGCTGGCGCGGGCGCGCGAGGCGTAGTGCGCACCTTTTTCGCGGTGGGCGACGAGAAGCAGTCGATCTTTTCCTTCCAGGGCGCCTCGGCGCGCTCGTTCGACGAGAAGCGCAGGCAATTCGCCGCCGGCATTGCCGGAGCGGGGCAGCCGTTCGACCTCGTGCCGCTCGACCGCTCCTTTCGTTCGTCCAAGGACATTCTCGACGCCGTCGATCACATCTTTGCCCGCGACGACGCCCGCAAGGGCCTGCACGCCGACCCCGCGGAGCCGCCGCCGAAACATTCAGCGCTGAAGCACGACATGCCCGGCATGGTCGACATCTGGGAACCGGTCCAGGCGACTGAACCGGACGATCCGAGGGATTGGAAACTGCCGGTTGACCTGCCGGGCGAGACCTCGCCGCCGGTTGAACTGGCGCGCCGGATCGCACGCAAGATCAAGAGCCTGATGGCGGCGGATGCGCCCGACCGCATTCACGACGCCGACGGCGCGCTGCGGCCGGTACGGCCCGGCGACGTGATGATCCTCGTGCGGCGCCGGGACGCCTTCTTTGAAGCGATGGTCCGCGCGCTCAAGACCGAAGGCGTTCCAGTCGCCGGCGCCGACCGCCTCGACATCGCGGGCCATATCGCGGTGATGGACCTGCTGGCGGCGGCGCGCGCCTCATTGGCGCCGGACGACGATTATTCCTTGGCCTGCGCCCTGAAGTCGCCACTCTGCGGGCTCGACGACGACGACTTGATCCAGCTTGCGCCCAAGCGTCCGGGCAGCCTCGAGACGGCGTTGCGCGCCTCAGCCGATCCACGCCACGCCGCTGCGGCGGAGCAGCTCGATCGCTGGCGCGCGCGCGCGGGCACGGGGCGGCCTTTCGATTTTTTCAGCGGCCTGCTCAGCCCGGATGGCGGAAGGCGTGCGTTTCTGGCGCGGCTCGGCGCAGAGGCCGGCGATGCGCTCGACGAATTCATGTCGCTCGCGCTGGAGCACGAACGCACCCAGGCGCCGTCGCTCGCCGCCTTCGTGCACGAGATCGAGGCGCTCGAACTCACCGTCAAGCGCGACATGGAAGGCGCGGACGATCTCGTGCGCGTCATGACCGCTCATGCGGCGAAGGGGCTCGAGGGAAAGATCGTCTTTCTTCCCGACACCTGCCGCACGCCGCCGGCCAACGAAAAACCGCTGTTCGAACTGCAGACACCTGCTGGCCCTGCGCTCGTCTGGTCGCCGCGCAAGGCTGAAGACCCGCCGGCCGTCGCCGTCTGCAGGCAGCAGGCGCGCGACGAGGTCGAGAACGAATATCGTCGCCTGCTCTATGTGGCGCTCACCCGCGCCGAGGAGCGCCTCTATATCTGCGGGCATCATGGCGTAAAGGGCGCGCAGGGCGGCTGCTGGCTTGAACTCATCCGGGAAGGACTTTCGCCGCACCTGAGGGAGGTCCCCGACGAATTCGCGCCGGGCGGCGTCGCGCGCCGCTTCGGCAATCCCGCCCTCGGCGCGGAGCGCATGGCGGAGAAAGCGCCGGAACCGATCGCGGCGCCGGCGTGGCTGTTCGCGGCGGCGCCGCAGGAGCGCGACCCTGCGCCGCCGCTGCGCCCATCCAGCGCGCTGTCGGGCGCCGACAGATACGAGGCGCGAGACGCCGCCGAAGGCGCGCGCCGCTCGTCCAGCATCCAGCGCGGCATTCTGGCGCATCAATTGATGCAGAGCCTGCCGCTACTTCCAGTGGAGCAGCGGTCGCAGGCCGGTCTGCGCTATCTACGCGCACAAGCGCCGGCGATGGACGCGGACGCTGCGCGCGCCCTCGCGGAGGAGGCCGCAAGCGCCATCGCCCTCGCCGATGCTGCGCCGCTTTTTTCGGCGACCTCGCGCGCAGAGGTCGCGATCGCCGCGCATATTGCGCGTGCAGGCAAGACGCCTGTCGACATCGCCGGCCGCATCGACAGGCTGGCGGAGGTCGGCGACGATGTATGGATCGCGGATTTCAAGACAGGCGCGGCGCCCGCCGATACGCCGCAGGCCTATATCGCGCAGCTCGCACTTTATCGAGCGGCGCTGCAGGATCTCTATCAGGGGCGCAACGTCCGCGCGTTCCTCTTTTGGACCGAGACCCCGCGCTTGCAGGAAATTCCAGCCGACGCGATGGACGCAGCGCTGGACGCGATCTGAAAGGCGCGCCGGCGCCGGTTCAGATCGTGACCTGCGCGCCGAGCTCCACGACGCGGTCCGAGGGAATCGCGAAGAAGTCCGTCGCCGTCGTCGCCTGCTTCGACAGGCTGATGAACAGCTTGTCCTGCCAGAGCGGCATGCCGGAATTAGGGCTGGGCTTCAGCGAGCGACGCCCAAGGAAGAACGACGTCGTCATGATGTCGAACTTGTGACCCGCCTTTCGCAAGATGCCGATGGCCGTGGGAATGCGCGGGCTCTCCATGAAGCCGAAATGCAACGTCACCGCCATGAAGTCGTCCGACAATTTCCTGGTCTCGAAACGATTTGCAGGATCGACGCGCGGAATATCCTCCGTCACCACCGACATGAGCACGACGCGCTCATGCAGCACCTTGTTGTGCTTGAGATTGTGCATGAGCGCCGGCGGCGCCACCTCAGGCGAGCCGGTGAGGAACACCGCCGTGCCAGGCACGCGCGTCGGCTTGGACTTCGCCAGCATGCGCAGGAGGTCGGCCGTGGGAATGGAGTCGCGCTTGCTCTTCTCTGCAAGCTGCGCAGTGCCGCGCGACCATGTCCACATCGTCACCATCGACGTCGCGCCGAGGAGGATCGGCACCCAGCCGCCTTCGAAGACCTTCACGAGGTTCGCGGACAGGAAGGAGATGTCGATGGCGAGGAAGAAGCCGGCGAACAGAAGCACGCCCCATATCGGCCATTTCCACAGCTTCCAGACGACGATCGCAGCCAGCGCCGTATCGACCGCCATCGAGGCCGTGACAGCGATGCCGTAGGCGTTGGCGAGCGAATCGGAATTCTTGAAGAGGATGACGAGAATCACGACGCCGATCAGCAGGAGGCGGTTGACGCGCGGCACGAAGATCTGGCCCTCCGCTGTCTCGGACGTGTGGCGGATCTCCATGCGCGGCAGAAGGCCGAGCTGGATCGCCTGTCGAACGATCGAGAAGGCGCCGGTGATGACGGCCTGGCTGGCGATGATCGTGGCGAGCGTGGCGAGGATGATGAGCGGGATCAGCGCCCAGTCGGGCGCGAGTTGGTAGAAGGGGCTGAAATCCTCGTGCATCACTACGGTTGGATGCGAGAGGATGAAGGCGCCCTGGCCCAGGTAGTTGAGAATGAGCGAGGGCAAAACGAAAAAGACCCAGGCGAGCTGGATCGGCTTGCGGCCGAAATGGCCCATGTCGGCGTAGAGCGCCTCGGCGCCGGTGACGGCGAGGAAGACGAGGCCGAGCGTGGTGAAGCTCTTGGCCCCGTTGGAAAACAGGAACACGAGTCCGTTGATCGGATTGATCGCGTGCAGAATGCCCGGCTCGTCGAAAATGTGCGTCGCGCCCAGGACGGCCAGCGTTCCGAAGAACAGGACCATGATCGGGCCGAAGAAGGCCGCGACCTTGGCCGTTCCGCGGCTCTGCACCATGAACAGCGAGATCAGGATCACGATGGTGATGGGCAGGATGTAGGGCGAGAGGTCGATGTACTGCCGCACCGCCGGCAGTTTCAGGCCCTCGATCGCCGACAGAACCGAGATCGCAGGCGTGATGATCGCATCGCCGGAGAACAGCGCCGCTCCGGCGACGCCGAGCAGGAAGATCGGCAAGGTTCGCTTGCCTACCGCGTGCTGCGCCAAGGCCATCAGCGACAGCGTGCCGCCTTCGCCCTTGTTGTCGGCGCGCATGATGAACAGCACATACTTCACCGTGACGATGAAAATCAGCGCCCAAATCAGCAGCGACACGATGCCGACGATTTCCGCCTCGTGCGTGCCGGCCTGCTTGGTGTGCTCCAGCGAGGCCTTCAGCGCATAAAGCGGGCTGGTGCCGATGTCGCCGTAGACAACGCCGACGGAGCCGAGCGCCATCGCCCAGAAGCCGTGACCGTGGCCCTCCCCGGAGCCATGCCCATCGCCATTCGAACGGTTGTCGGAAATGGCGGCGCCGCGGCCGTCCGTCTTCGGAGCGGCGGCGGCTGCATTGTCGCCGTTCAGACCTGTTTGCGTCATTCGCAAGCTCGGGGGAGAAGCCCCACCGCCGGTATACACCGCCGGGCGCGGCGATATACGCTCTTTCCCCATCCCAGCAAAGTCCCAAATGCGAAAAGATCTGGCGTAGGCCGGCCGTAGTCCGCATCGCGAAACCGTCACCCGTTCGAAACGTTCTCGAAGCGTTGCGGTTGCGAATCCTTCCTGCCAAGAAACGGCATGCGCGCATTCCCCGACACGCTGCCGATCGACGAGGTCCTCGCGCCGCTCTGCGCATCCCTGGCGGCCTCCCCGAACCTCGTGCTGGTGGCGCCGCCGGGCGCAGGCAAGACGACGCGCGCGCCGCTGGCGCTGCTGGACGAAGCCTGGGCCGACGGAAAGCAGATCGTCGTGCTCGAGCCACGACGGCTGGCGGCGCGTGCGGCCGCGCAGCGCATGGCCGACACCCTCGGCGAGAAAGTTGGCGACACCATCGGCCTGCGCATCCGCATGGAATCGCGGACGTCTGCGCGCACGCGCGTCCTCGTCGTCACGGAAGGCGTTTTCACGCGCATGATCCTCGGCGACCCCGCGCTGGAGGGCGTGGCGGCCGTGTTGTTCGACGAGTTCCACGAGCGTTCGCTCGACGCAGACCTCGGCCTGGCGCTGGCGCTCGACGCGCAGGCCGGGCTGCGCGAAGATCTTCGGCTGGTCGCCATGTCGGCCACGCTGGACGGCGCACGCGTCGCAGGCCTCATGCGCGACGCGCCCGTGCTGGAGAGCGAGGGCCGGGCCTTTCCGGTCGAGACGCGCTATCTCGGGCGCGATCCCGCCGAGCGGATCGAGCAGGCGATCGTGCGCGCGATCCTGCGCGCGTTGCAAACCGACACCGGTTCGATCCTCGTCTTTTTGGCCGGGCAAGGCGAAATAGAGCGGGTCGCGCGCGACCTCGCCGAGCGGATCCGCGATCCGGATGTCGTGATCGCGCCGCTCTATGGCGCGCTGGACCGGCGCGAGCAGGACCGCGCGGTGCTGCCGGCGAAGCCGGGAACGCGCAAGATCGTGCTGGCCACATCCGTGGCCGAAACATCGCTGACGATCGAGGGGGTGCGCGTCGTCATCGACAGCGGGCTCGCCCGGACGCCGCGCTACGAGCCGGATCTCGGGCTGACGCGACTCGAAACCGTGCGGGCCGCGCGCGCATCCGTCGACCAGCGCCGCGGCCGTGCGGGCCGCACCGAGCCCGGCGTCTGCTATCGACTGTGGGAAGAGGCATCCACCGGCGCCCTGCCCGCCTTCGCCCAACCCGAGATCCTCAGCGCCGACCTGACCGGTCTCGCGCTCGACCTCGCCTTCTGGGGCGTGCGCGACCGGACCGCGCTCGCCTTTCTCGATCCGCCGCCTGCACCCGCCTGGACCGAAGCCGTGAAGCTGCTGCAGGCCCTCGGCGCGCTGGATGGCGATGGCGCGATCACCGACGAGGGGCGGGCGATCCGAAACCTTCCCCTGCCGCCGCGCCTTGCGCGCATGGTGGTGGACGCCGCCCGCGCCGGCGACGGGATGGCGGCCGCGGAGGTCGCCGTGCTGCTGTCGGAGCGCGGGCTCGGCGGACCGTCGCCGGATCTCGAGGATCGGCTCGACCGGTTTCGCCGCGAACGCGGCGCGCGGGCGGATGCGGCCCGCGGCATGGCGCGCGGCTGGGCGAAAGCGGCGCAACAGGGGACCGCCTCCGTGCGGCAGGCCGACCACCTTTCGACCGGCGCCCTTGTCGCGCTGGCCTTTCCCGAACGGATTGCGCAGAGGCGCGGCAAGCCCGGGGAATTCCTGATGGCCAACGGCC
>CAMFKC010000093.1 GCA_945956975.1 uncultured Methylocystaceae bacterium
CGCCAAGGCCAGGACCGCCGAACCCGCGCCGCATTTCGCCAATCTGCCGGCCGACCGGCGCATGGCGTCGAACGCCGGCTTCCAGCTGCCGGGCTTCGTGCCGACCGGCGCCGATGTCGCCAAGCGGATCGGCGGGCTAGGCGCGACCATGCGCGATTCGATCGGCTCGGTCGGCTCCTCGCTCGGCCGGCTGATGCGGATTTCGTCGCGCTAGGGCGAAAGGTCAGCCGAACAGGAAGCGCAGCACGCCGCGGCGCGGCCTGGCGGCGGTCCGCAACTCGTCGATCGAGGGCTTCTTGGTCGGCTCCGGCGGACGGGGCCGCACCCGGCCCTCGTTCTCGTCCGGCTGGACGAAGCGAACGCCGACATCGGCGCCCTTGCGCCAAACCACTTCGCCGCGCGCCTCGTATTCGCCGAAGCGGATCAGGAATTGCCGGGGGATGGCGGTTTCGGCGGCGACCAGGAGCCGCGCGCCGGTGGCCGAGAGATCGCGGATCGCGACCTCGACGCCACGGCCGCCCGAATCGTACACGCGTCCGCGCGACTGCGTCGGGGTTCTCAACCCCAACCGTCGTCCGTTCGCGCCGCTTTTGCTGCCCATTGGCCGAGCCCCGCACACTACAGGACGGTGAAGCTAGAGGAGCCCGCTTAACAAGCCGTGAAAGATGCGGCGCCGCAAAAGCCTGAAATGCCTCAAATAATGGCGGGTCTCAGCCCTTGGCGGGCATGACCCGCGCCTTCAGGTCGAAGGCGGGGTCGGCGGCCTCGTCCGGCGTGAGCGGCGCGCCTGCCGCAATCAGGCGCCGCGCGATCATGTGATCGGCGGCGCGGTTGACCGACTCGACCACGCGCAAGGACCCGGCGGAAAAGCCGAAGACCGAAAAGCTGCGGCTCGCCGGATCGCCGCGCGTGACGAACGTGTCGCAGCCCATGTTGAGACCCGCGATCTGCAATTTCAGATCGCCCTGGTCCGACCAGAACCACGGCAGCGCGTCGTAGCGGGCGGGCTTGCCGGTCAGCTTGCGGGCGACGACGCGGGCCTGGTCGGTCGCATTCTGCACGGATTCCAGCCGGAATCGCCGGCCGGCGTAAGGGTTCGGATGCGCGCAGCAATCGCCGATCGCAGACACATTCGGGTCGGACGCGGTCAGCGCCTCGTCGACCACGACGCCATTGTCGACGGCGAGGCCGGCCTCGGCCGCCAGCTTCTCGTTGGCGAGAATGCCGATGCCGATCAGCACGAGATCGGCCGTCAGCCGCCGCCCGTCGGTCAGATGGACTGCCGTCGCCCGGCCACCCGCGCCCTCGATCGAGGCGACGCCTGCGCCCAGATGCAATTTGACGCCGAAGGCGCGATGCGCGTCGGCGTAGAAATCGGAAATGGCCTGCGACACCGCGCGCCCCATCACCCGCGGGGCGACCTCGACGACCTGAACGTCCTTGCCCTTGAACGCGGCGGTGGCGGCGAACTCGAGGCCGATGAAGCCCGCCCCGATGACCACGACATGCTTCGCTCCCTCGAGCGCGGCTTTCAGTTTCGCCGCATCGCCCATGTCGCGCAGCGGCATGACGCCCTCGAGTTCGGCTCCGGCGAAACTCGCCGGTCGCCCGATAGCGCCGGTTGCGAGAATCAAATGCTCGTAGTCGAGCGCCTCGCCCCCGCCCAGATGCGCACGGCGGCGGCCGCAGTCCAGCGCGACCACGGTTTCGCCGAGCCGCAGGTCGATCTGTTTTTCCGCGTAAAAGGCGGGACCGCGCAGGATGAGGGATTCAGCTGTCGCTTCGCCCTTGATGAACGCCTTGGACAGCGGCGGTCTCTGGTAAGGCGCATTCGAATCCTCGGAGATCAGCGTGATCGCGCCGACATGGCCCTCCTCGCGCAGGGAGGCCGCAGCCTGCACCCCGGCGTGTCCCGCGCCCACGATGACGATTTTCGCCGACCCGCTCATGCCCCGCCTCCGATGATCGGCCGTGCATGCCACGCCCGCCCGCCTCCGTCGAGACGGCGCAGCGTCGCGCCGCACAGAATGAAGTTCTGCGACGGAATTTGGATCGCCTCATGGGAGCCATGCCGAAGCGAGGTGGCCGTCCGCCGCGCAAGGGGTTAGGCAGGACGCCCCGCCTGGAACCGCGCAAACATGCTGCAATCGTTCGGGATCATGCTCACGGCCAAGATGCTGACAACGGCCGTCATCGTCGTCGGCGCCTCGAAAGTCGTCGAGCGCGCGGGGCCGTTCCTGGGCGCCATGGTCGCGACCCTGCCTATTTCGGCCGGGCCGTCGTACATTTTCCTGGCCGCCGAACACGGTGGCGATTTCGTGCACCGCGCGGCGCTCACAAGCCTTGCGATCAACGGCGCGACCTTCGGCTTTGGCGCGCTCTACGCTCTGCTCGCCGCACAGGGCCGTCCGCTGTGGTTCGCGCTCGGCCTATCCTTCGGCCTCTGGATCTTCGCCGCCCTCGCCATCGTCAACATCGACTGGACGCTCGGGACGGCTGCGCTGCTCAACGTCGCCGTGTTCGTCCCCTGCTACCTCGCGACGCGCGCGTGCCGCGCAACCCATCCCACCCGCCTGCCCCACGCGCGCTGGTGGGACATTCCCTTCCGCGCAGCGCTGGTGATGGCGTTGGTCGGATCGACCGTTATCGTCGGCCGATTTCTCGGCCCTGCGGCTGCCGGCGTCGCTGCGCTCGTGCCAATCGTGATGTTCTCGCTGGCCATCATCCTGCAGCCGCGCATCGGCGGGATCGGCGCCAGCGCGGTGCTCGCGCACGCCCTGCCCGGCCTCGTGGGCTTCGGCGCAGCGGTCGCGGCGCTGCACATCGCCGTCCTCCCGCTTGGCGCGCCCCTCGCGCTGACGCTGGCGCTGGCTATCTGCATCGGCTGGAACGCCGGCCTTGCACTGTTTCGACATTCGCCGGTCGCGCGCGCCGCGCGGCGTTGACTTGCGGCCGTTCGAAGCAAACTCTTCGAAACCGCAGGAGGCAAACCGATGAGCCAGATTGCAGCGAGCGAAGAACACAGGCTAACCGACGCCGTCGTCGCCCGCATCGCCGATGCGCCAGACCCGCGTGTTCGCGAAACGCTCCAGGCGCTGGTGCGCCATCTCCACGCCTTCGTGCGGGAAGTGCGCCCGACCGAGGCGGAATGGGCGACCGCCATCGATTTCCTGACCCGCACCGGTCAGATCTGCGACGACCGGCGGCAGGAATTCATTCTGCTGTCCGACACGCTCGGCGTGTCGATGCTGGTAGACGAGATCAATTACGGCCGGGGCGGCGCAAGCACCGAAACGACCGTGCTCGGCCCCTTCTACGTCGCCAACCCGCCCGTCTGCGCCAACGGCGATGATATTGGGCGCGGCTTGGCGGGCGAAGCGCTGTTCGTCGAAGGCGTGGTTCGCGCGGCAGGCGGGTCCTCGCTCGCAAATGCAATCGTCGATGTCTGGCAATCCGACGATCAGGGCCGGTATGACCTACAGTTCGACGATCCCGACATGTTCTTTCTGCGCGGGCGATTTCGGACAGACGCGGCTGGACGCTTCGCTTTCTGGTCGATCATGCCGAAAAGCTATCCGATTCCGACCGACGGGCCGGCGGGCTCGCTGCTGGCTGCCGCAGGTCGTCACCCATTCCGACCGGCGCATGTCCATTTCCGCATCGAAGCCGCAGGGCATCAGCCGCTTGTGACCCACGTCTTCGTCGCGGGAGACGAATATCTGACCTCCGACGTCGTTTTCGGCGTCAAGGATTCGCTCATTGCCGACTTCCAGCGCCGCACGCATACACAGCCACTCGCCGGACCGTCGATCGACAGGCCGCATCGTTACCTGCGCTACGACTTTGTCCTCGCCGACGCCCGAGCTAAAGCCGCCGCCGCAGGCTGAACGGCCCCGTTGCGCTGCCAGCGACTGTTTGTATGCTCATGAAGCGCGGACACGCGCACGGATGAAATTCGGAGAGCCTGATGGCGCATGAAGCGACAACGGAAACGGCAGGCAAGCTCGTGATCCGCAATATCGGGCTGATCCTGTCGGGCATGCTCGAAAAGCCGATCCTCGACGGCGACGCCATCGTCGCCATTGACGGCAGGATTGCTGCAATCGGCCGTCTGAAGGACCTCGACGCCGAGGGCGCGCGCACCATCGTCGACGCCAACGGCGCGACGCTGGCGCCAGGCCTGATCGACAGCCATGTCCATCCGGTCGCCGGGGACTGGACGCCACGCCAGAGCCAGATGAACTGGATTGATTCCTCGATGCACGGCGGCGTGACCACGATGATCTCGGCTGGCGAAGTCCACACGCCCGGCCGCGCGCGCGATATCGTTGGCCTCAAGGCGATGGCGATCGCCGCACAACGCGCCTACACGAATTTCCGGCCGGGCGGGGTGAAGCTGCATGCCGGCGCCCCCGTCATCGAAACCGGGATGGTCGAGAGCGACTTCGCGGAATTGGCGAGCGCGGGCGTGAAGCTGCTCGGCGAGATCGGTCTCGGCGGTGTCAAGGACGGGCCGACGGGCCGCAAGATGGTGGAATGGGCGCGCAAATACGGCATCCAGTCCACAATCCACACAGGCGGTCCGTCGATCCCGGGTTCAGGACTGATTGACAAGGATATCGTGCTCGAATGCGACGCCGATATCGTCGGGCATATCAACGGCGGCCATACCGCACTGCCTGACGACCAGATCCGGTGCATCTGCGAGGGCTGCAAGCGCGGCCTCGAACTCGTCCACAACGGCAACGAGCGCTCTGCACTCTTCACGCTGCGCACCGCGCGCGAGATGAACGAACTCGAGCGCGTCATCCTCGGCACGGACGGCCCCGCCGGGTCCGGCGTTCAGCCGCTTGGCATCCTGCGCATGGTCTCGATGCTGTCTTCGCTCGGCGACGTGCCAGCCGAAATCGCCTTCTGCTTCGCGACTGGCAACACCGCACGCATGCGTCAGCTCGATTGCGGATTGATAGAGGTCGGCCGCTCCGCCGATTTCACGATCATGGACAAAGCGCAACACTCGCCGGCTGGTTCGCTGCTGGAAAGCGTTCGCCTCGGCGATCTGCCGGGCGTCGGCATGGTGATCATCGACGGTCTCGTGCGCGCCGGGCGCAGCCGAAACACGCCGCCTGCAACGCGCATTCCGGAAGTCGTCGCCGGTTAAAGCTATTTGATGCGCGCAAGTAGCGCGAGCAAAGTTTCGCGTTCATGTGCATCGAGGGGCGCGACCGTCTCTTCGGTGATCGCCGCAGCAATGGGCAGGGCGCGCTGAATGAAGTCGCGTCCCATGCGGGAAAGGTCGATCGTAAGGCGCCGGCTGTCGGACGGATCGGCGGAGACAACCACGAGGTCGCGCGCGAGCAGCCGGTCGACCACGCCCTTGATTGTCGCGGCGTCCATCGCGACATGGCGGCCAAGCAGATTTTGCGAGCAGCCGCCGATCTCGTGAAGCTTCGCCAGCGTCGCCCATTGTGTCGGCGTGACATCGTCGAGCATCATGCGCGCGAATATAGAAGTGTGCCGTTGCTGCGCCTGCCGCAGAAGAAAACCTATCTGCTGGTCGAGCGCATAACCGGCGGAGGATCCGGCGTCGACTGGTTCGGACTTTGGCTTGACGACTGTGGAATTGCTCATCGATCCTCGCGATGTCTGTCTGCACCTTCTGCCCTCCATAACGCCTTGACAAGGCGCGGGCCTGAACGGACTATTTGCACACGAACGGTTTGAGGCCGCGCCGCGGCGTCGCTGAAAGCGGGTTGGCATGCTGCATCGTCCGCAATCGACAGCAGAAGCGCTCGAACTGCTCCGGCTGCCGGACGCGAGGATCCTCGCCGGCGGAACCGATATCTTTCCCGCGCATGTCGATCGTCCGCCACCAACGCGCCTCGTCGACATTTCAAAGCTCGCCGACCTCCGAGGAATCGATCGCGACGGCGACGCGATCCGGATAGGCGCCGCAACGTCGTGGACGGAAATCGCCCGCGGCCATCTTCCGCCTTGTTGCGACATGCTCCGCAAGGCCGCGCTGCAAATCGGCGCAGTCCAGATACAGAACCGCGGAACGATCGGCGGCAACCTCTGCAACGCCTCTCCAGCCGCCGACGGCGCACCACCGCTGCTGGCTCTGGATGCGCGCGCGGAACTTGTCTCGCCTCACGGCAAACGTAGCGTGCCATTAGAGGAATTTTTGCTGGGCAATCGCCGGACCGCCCGCGCGCCAGACGAGATTCTCACCGCGGTGATCTTCGACGAAATTCCGCGCGCGCGATCGGTCTTCCTGAAACTCGGCGCCCGAAAGCATCTCGTGATATCCATCGTCATGGTCGCAGCGCTTGTCGCGACGGACGACGAGGGGTTCATAACTCAGGCGCGAATTGCCGTTGGATCGGCTTCCGCCGTCGCCAAGCGTCTAAGGGCATTGGAGGAACGGCTGATAGGCCTCGCTGCCGACAGCTCAATCGCCGATCTCGTGCATCCTGACGATTGCTCCGTCCTCGCCCCGATTGACGATCTTCGCGCAACCGGCGACTACCGGCGTGAGGCAGCGCAAGAACTCGTCGGTCGCGCGCTGATAGCGGTCTCGGGTTCGGCGCATGAGTAGGCACCCGTCGCACATCGCCTTTACGCTCAACGGCGGCCCAGCGACCCTCGCGGCGACAGGCGTAGAACGGCTTTCATCCATACTGCGAGACAAATTGCATCTGACCGGAACAAAGATTGGGTGCGACGCAGGCGATTGCGGCGCCTGCACAGTCCTAGTCGACGGCGAGCCCGTATGTTCGTGCCTCGTCGCGGTCGGACAGGTCGAGGGCGCATCAGTCGTCACGATCGAGGGCCTCGCCAACGCAACCCGATCGGGCGCGCGTTTGATGGGCGCCTTTCACGAGGCGGGAGCGGCGCAATGCGGCGCCTGTACGCCCGGCATGATCGTCTCCGCCGCAGCCTTGCTAGATCGGACTCCACAGCCGGACGACGGGGCTATAGAAGCCGCCCTCGCGGGTGTTCTCTGCCGGTGCACCGGCTACACGAAGATATTTGATGCAGTGCGCACCGCTGCAGCCGGTTCGACGCTTGTTCAGGTCGAACAGGGCGGAGGCGTCGGCGCGCGCATCGCGCGGCTCGACGGCCGCGCCAAGGTCGAGGGACGCGACCTCTTCGGCGCCGATGTCATCCCGCACGATGCACTTTTTGTGCGCGCGATCCGTTCGCCACATCACCATGCGGCTTTTGAGATCGCCGATCTCAGGGAATGGCTCGCCGCCCACCCCGGGATCGAATGCGTTTTAACCGCAGCCGACATCCCCGGCCGCAACCTGCACGGAGTCATACCGCCCTTCGCCGATCAACCCGTCTTTGCAACGGCCAGAACGCGGTTCAAGGGTGAAGCCGTAGCCGCCGTCGTTGGTGCGCGAACTGCTATCGAAGCGCTGGACCTCGCGACCTTCCCGGTGACTTGGACCCCTCTGGAGCACGCTCTCACGATCGAAGACGCACTCAGCGCGGATACGATCCTGCTTCACGAAAAGCGAGACAGCAATATCCTCGTGCACGGCTATGTCGAAAAGGGCGATGTCACCTCATGCGTCGCCGACGGCGAAATTACAGTCGAAGCCGTCTTCGAAACCGGTTTTGTCGAACATGCCTATATCTGTCTCTTATACACATCTGACGCTGCCGACGATAT
>CAMFKC010000094.1 GCA_945956975.1 uncultured Methylocystaceae bacterium
GTGTATAAGAGACAGGATCATCGCGGTCGATCTGCTCGACAACAAGCTCGACTACGCGAAACAGTTCGGCGCGACGCACACGATCAACGGCAAGACGGAAAACGTCGTGAAGCGCGTGCGCGAAATCACCGGCGGCGGCGCGGACTATGCCTTCGACGCCATCGGCTCGGAGGCGACCGTGCTGCAGATCGTCGACTGCCTCTGCGCGGGCGGCCGCGCGACGATGGTCGGCATTCCCTCGGTGCAGGTGAAGGCGGGCATCTCGCCGGCTTCCATGGTCTTCCAGGAGAAGACGCTCGCCTCGTCCTTCTACGGCTCGATCCAGCCCGACATCGACTTCCCGATCCTGGCCGATCTCTACATGGACAAGAAGCTCGACCTCGATACCCTGATCTCGCGCACCTATTCGCTCGACGAGATCAACGAGGGCTTCGACCAGCTCCGCAAAGGCGGCGTCGCGCGCGGCGTGGTGGTTTTCGACTGATCCGTGACTGGCGCCGATAAGGTCTAGGTTATGACACTCCCTTTCGTTACAAGGCTCTGGAGGCCGCGTAACGGAGTAGAGTGTCATGGCCGGAACAGACGCTGCTGAGGACCAAACCCGCCGCGGGCGCTACGCCCGCGGCAAGGCGCTGCGCAAGGCGAGCCCGCGCGAGGCGCACGGCAAGTTTTCCGGCAGTCACGAGCGCGATCCCGTTGCGCTTCTGGCCGAGGGCGACGTCGGCCGCATTCCCAGACTCCTGCCAGTCCGCTACGCGCGCATGACGCAATCGCCCTTCGCCTTCCTGCGCGGCGCGGCGGATGTGATGGCGGCCGATCTCGCCGGCGAGCCGATGACGGGCATTGCCGTGCAGGGCTGCGGCGATTGCCACATCATGAATTTCGGCGCCTTCGCTTCGCCCGAAGACAACATCCTCTTCGACATCAACGATTTCGACGAGACGCTGCCGGGCGTCGACTTCACGCTCGATCTCAAGCGCCTCGCCGCCTCCGTCGCGGTGGCCGCGCAGGCGGGCGGCTTCTCCGATCGCAAGGCGCGCGGCTTCGCGGCCAGCGCCGTCGGCGCCTATCGCCGTCACTGCCAGGACCTCGCACTGCTGTCCCCGCTGGAAATCTGGCACAGCCGCATCGACCTGCCGCGCGAGATCGCGTCCTTCTCGAACCCCGCGCTGGCCAGGCGTTTACGCGCCGTGCTGATGAAGGCCTCCGCAGAACTGGAGAAGGACGACAATTTTCCGCATCTGGCGAGCGCGAAGGGCGGCGCAGCGCGGATCGCCGATCGCGACGACACGATCTTCCATCTCGATCCCGCCGAAGCCGGCGAGGCCTTCGATCCGCAGGCCGCCTTCGCCGCCTATCTCGCGGGCCTCACGCCGGAGCGCGCCGCGCTGCTCGCGCGCTACCGCCTCGTCGATTTCGCCTTCAAGGTCGTGGGCGTCGGCTCTGTCGGCACGTTCTGCGCGATCGGCCTGTTCCTGTCGGGCGACGGCGAGCCCCTGTTCCTGCAGGTCAAGGAAGCGCGGCGCTCCGTGCTGGAGCGCCTCTCGCCGCGCGGCGCGGCCATCGCCGATCAGGGCCGCCGCGTCGTCGAAGGCCAGCGCGTGCTGCAGGCCGCGAGCGACGTGCTGCTCGGCTGGATCGAGCAGCCGGCGGGCGCGCGCAACTACTATGTGCGCCGCCTCAAGAACCGCCGCCTCGGTTCGCTCGGTGACGTCTTCGAGGGCGAGGCGCTGCCCGCCTATGCGCGCCTCTGCGGCCGCACGCTCGCCCGCGCCCACGCCCGCTCCGGCGATCCCGCGCTCATCGCCGGATACATGGGCCGCAGCGATGTCTTCGACGATGCTCTGGCGTCCTTTGCGATGAAATACGCGAAGCAGACGAAGGCCGATCACGCCGCGCTGGCCGCAGCAAAGGGCGGGCCCAAAGACCGCGCGGCATCCGGCAAGAAGTCGGCGGGCAAGGGACGTGCAAATCAGCCGGCCGCGGGCGGCTGACGGGCCATCGCCTTCGTCCAGTCCACGAATGCGCGGATGGCGTCGATCTTCGGACTGTCGCCGCGATAGAGGACGTGAAAGGCCAGCCCGGGCAGCGCGACGCTCGACAAGACCGCCAGCCCGCCAGAGGCGAGCTCGGCGCCGACCAGAACGTCGCTGCAGATCCCGACGCCCTGGCCCGACAGGACGGCGTCGATCGCATGCGCCTCTTCGTGAAAAACGAGCGCGGGCTCTGGTCGCTGGTGGATCGGTATCTTGGCGCGATCCATCCAGCGCGCCCAGGTCGGCGCTTCCAGGTCGCCGGGGGGCCATCCCGCTTCTATAAGCGGAAAAGCAAGGATTTCGTCGGGTTTCAACCGGCTGCGCCGCGCTCCGATAAGCCTGGGACTCGCGACGACATGGAAGCGGTCGCGCATCAGCAGGTCGCTTCCTGCGGGCGCACGGCGGCAATAGCGAATCGCAATGTCCGCCTCCCCCGCCGCAAGCGGAACGATGGCGTCCGTACCGATCACATGAATGCGCGCCCCTGGATGACGTTCGCGCCACAAAGGCAGGCGCGGCGCGAGCCACCGCAAGGCGAAGGCGTTGGTCGTCGTCACGCGCAGCGGGCTGGCGCCCTTGCGCACGGACAGTTCCGCGACGCCCGCCGCCATGCGGTCCAGAGCGTCGCGCACGACGGGAAAAAGACGTGCGCCGTCCTCCGTCAGGGCGACGGGGCGGGGCCGCCTGCGGAACAGATGAAGCCCGATATACAGTTCCAGCAACCGGATCTGGTGGCTCACCGCGGTCGCCGTCACGCCGATCTCCTCGGCGGCCCTGCCGAAACTCAGATGGCGCGCGCAAGCCTCGAAGGCGCGCAGCTGGTTGAGAGGCGGGAGGGCTCGCATGCTGCAACTTAGATGAATTCAGCTCATCTGCGCCATGTCATTTCTCATTTGCCGGGAAGCGGCGGGCGACAGACCATGCGCAGGTGCGACGTGGGAGGTGGCGATGAACGTGGCCGTTGATGTCCCCGGTCCGGTGGCTCGTTACCTGGCGGCCCTGGAAACGCTCGCTCCGATGGTCGCGGCCCGCCGCGACGATTTCGACCGCGACAGGCGTCTGCCAGACGATCTGTTCGAGTCGATGTCGGCGGCGGGCCTCTTCAGGCTCTTTCTCCCAAGGTCCCTTGGCGGACCGGAACTCTCGCCCTTCGATTTCATGACCGTCGTCGAGTCTGCCTCTGAACTCGACGGATCGGTCGGCTGGATCGTCGGCAATGGCGGCGGCATGAGCCGGATGGCCGCTGTTCTGCCGGAGCCGGTCGCCCGCGACATTTTCGGACCGTCGAACGCTTTCGTCGTCAGCGCCACCGGCGCGGTCGGGACACTGACGCCGGTGGAAGGCGGATACAGGCTCACGGGTCGTTGGCCTTTCGGCTCGGGCGCCCATCATGGAAGCCATTTCATGGGGCTCGCCACGGCGCCGGGTGGCCCTGTCACATGCTGCTATGTCGGTCGCAAGGATGTGACAGTCGAAGACACATGGCGGACGTCCGGCTTGCGCGGCACCGGCAGCTGCCATTTCTCGGTCGATGACGTCTTCGTGCCAGACGCCTGGACCCATCCTTTCGTCGGCGCTACGCCGCGTGTCGATGGCGTGACGTACCGCCTGCCTCCGGTGTCGGCCTTCGGCTGGACGGTCGCAACCGTGCCGCTCGGGATCGCGGAGGGCGCCATCAGGTCTTTTGTCGAGGTCGCGGCTGGCAAGGGCAGGGGCGAAGGCGCGCCGCTGTTGCGGACCAGGGAGACGATCCAGGCCATGGTCGGCCGACTTCGTGCGATGCATGGCGCGGCGCGGGCGTTTCTCATCCAGTCGATGACCGATCTGATGGCGGCTCAGGATGTCGGCGGCGATCACCTTGATCGGGCTCGCGCGCGGCTGCGCACCTCATATGCTCATGCAGCAGAGACGGCGATCCAGATCGCGCAGACGCTCCAGCTGGAATTGGGAGCGCTTTCGATCTTCGAGACATTCCCGCTGGAGCGCGCGACACGCGACATCAATGCGGCGGCGAAGCACATCGCCATGAACCCCAATCTCTACGCCCTCGCCGGACGTCTCGAACTGGGGCTGCCGGCGGGCACGGAACGCTTCTGACGCAAAAAGGCCGCCGCGGCGAAGGCGCCGGCAGCGGCCTGAGCTCCGGACCGCGAGCCTTCAGACTCGCAATCTTGGTCTGGAAGGCGAGCCCGGAGGCTGGCGGTCCATCAATCCTTCGCGCGTTCCACGTAGCTGCCGTCATCCGTCTGCACCACCACGCGCGTTCCGGTCTGGATGTGCGGCGGCACCATGATCTTGGCGCCGTTCGACAGGATTGCGGGCTTGTAGGAGGACGACGCCGTCTGGTTCTTGATCGCCGGCTCGGTCTCGGTGATCTCGAGCGTCACGCGCGGCGGTAGCTGGATGGCCACCGCATTGCCGTTGAACATCGACAGGATGACCTTCATGCCTTCCTGCAGCCACACGGCCTGGTCGCCGATCGTGTCCCTGGTGACGATCACCTGCTCGTAGTTCTCGTCGTTCATGAACGTGTAGCCGTCGCCGTCCTCGTAGAGATACGAGAAGTCGTTGTCTTCGACGAAGGCGCGCTCGACCTGCTCGGTCGTCTTGTAGCGGTTCGACACCTTCGTGCCGTCGGACAGGCGGCGCATGTCGATCTGCGTCGTCGGCGTGCCCTTGCCGGGATGGAAGCTTTCGGCCGTCAGCACGACGTAGAGCTGGCCGTCCTCGTGCTCGATGATGTTGCCCTTGCGGATGGAAGAGGCGATGACTCTCATATGATCCTCGATTGATGACCGCGGGCGCCCGGACTATGGTCCGCCGGACTTGCAGAGGGTCGCCGGTAGCGACCGCCCGCCGCAGCACACAGAAATGGTCTGATGCACGAAGCTTCGCCCTGGTGGGCGCCGCACGTTTACGCCGATCGCCGTGATTTCCTCAAGGCGCGCGGGCGGATTGCTATAGCGGCGCGCGCCTTTTTTCAAGCCGAGGGCTTCGAGGAGGTCGAAACCGCCTGCCTGCAGGTCTCGCCGGGCAACGAGACGCATCTGCAGGCCTTCGCCACGGATCTGGTCGCAGAGGATGGGGCGCACTCGCGCCTCTACCTGCACACCTCCCCGGAATTCGCCTGCAAGAAGCTGCTGGCGGCGGGGGAAGAGCGCATTTTCACCTTTGCCCGCGCCTTCCGGAACGGTGAGCGCTCCGCGCTCCACCATCCCGAATTCACGATGCTGGAATGGTATCGGGCCCGCGCGCCCTATGCCGCCATCATGGCCGATTGCGTGGCGCTCGCGCGCGCCGCCGCCGAGGCCGCGGGCGGGCGCGTGCTGAGCTGGCGCGGGCAGACCGCCGATCCCTTCGCCGAGCCCGAAATCCTGACCGTGGCCGAGGCCTTCCGCCGCCACGCCGGGCTCGATCTTCTGGCGGCTCTGGACGACCGCGAGGCGCTGTCCGCCGCCGCCCGGCGCCTCTCCATCCGCGTGGCCGACGATGACGACTGGTCCGACCTCTTTTCGAAAATCCTGAACGTCGCCATAGAGCCGCAGCTCGGGCGCGGCCGGCTGACGCTGCTGACCGAATATCCCGCCCGCGAGGCGGCGCTGGCGCGGCTGAAGCCCGGCGATCCCCGCGTGTCCGAGCGCTTCGAGATGTATGCCTGCGGGGTGGAACTGGCAAACGGCTTCGGCGAACTGGTCGGCGCGCAAGAGCAGCATGCGCGCTTCGAAGCTGCGATGGCCGAGAAGCAGCGCCGCTACGGCGAGGCCTATCCCATCGACGTGGACTTCCTGGCGGCGCTCGAAATCATGCCAGAGGCGAGTGGCGTAGCGTTGGGCTTCGACCGGCTGGTGATGCTGGCGGCCGGCGCGGCGCGGATCGATCAGGTTCTCTGGACGCCGGTGGCGCTGCGCGGGACATGACCGAAAAGTGTGTTACAGTGTAAAACACTGTGAGGAGCCGCCGATGAAGCCCGCCGGCCAGATGACCCTGACCCTGACGCCCGAACTCGAGCAATTCGTCCGCGACGAAGTGCGGCGCGGGGCCTTTGCGTCCAGCAGCGAATATGTCCGCGACCTCGTGCGCGAGCGCTACCTAAAGGAGCGCGAGCGCGCCGAGAAGTTGAAGGCGCTGGACGCCGCTCTTGCTCGCGGCATTGCGGATGCCGAAGCTGGCGACACGATGCCGTTGGACGAGGCCTTTCGGCGGCTTCGCGCCGAACTTGCCCTGCCTGACGAGACGCAGGGCAAGTGAAGGTCGTCGTCACTGAGGCGGCGCTTGCCGATCTCGTGCGGATCGGGCGCGCCATCGCACTCGACAGTCCGGCGAGGGCGCAAACCTTTGTGACGGAGCTTCATGACCGATGCCTTCAATTGGCCGACATGCCCCGGGCCTTTCCGTTGCTGCCGCGCTGGGAAGAGCGCGGCGTTCGTCGCCGACCCTACGGCGACTATTTGATTTTCTGCCGCCTCTCCGGCGATACCGTCGAAATCCTGCACGTCCTGCACGGCGCGCGAGACTACGAACCGATCCTGTTTCCTGATCTCTGAAGACTGGAGAGTCGTGACCCGCCCCGAGCCGCCGCGCCCCCGCACGCTGACCCGTCCCGACGATTTTGTCGGGGCCGGCCTCGTCGCGCCCGCCGATGCGGAGCCGCTGGCGCAGGTGACCGCCCGCTATTCCGCCGCCATGACCCGGCATCTCGCGGCCCTCGTCGATCCCGCCGACCCCGCCGACCCCGTTGCCCGCCAGTTCGTGCCCGACCCCCGCGAGCTGGACGCGGCGCCGCAGGACCTCGCCGACCCCATCGGCGACGACGCGCACGCGCCGTGCGAGGGGCTGGTCCATCGCTATCCCGACCGCGTCCTACTCAAGATCGTCTCCGCCTGCCCGGTCTATTGCCGCTTCTGCTTCCGGCGGGAGACGGTGGGCGCCGCCAAGGGCGGGATGCTGTCGCCCGAGGCGCTGGCGACTGCGCTCGGCTACATCCGCGAACGGCAGCAGATCTGGGAAGTCATCCTCACCGGCGGCGACCCGCTGGCGCTCTCGCCACGCCGGCTCGCGGACGTGGTCCGCGCCATCGCCGCCATCGCGCATGTGAAAACGATCCGGTTCCACACCCGCGTGCCCGTCGCCGCGCCCGATCTCGTCACGCCCGAACTCCTCGCCGCCATCAAGGCGGAGGGCGTGGCGACCTGGGTCGCGATTCACGCCAATCATCCCGGCGAACTCGCGCCCGCAGCGCGCGCTGCGATCGCGCGCTTCGTGGACGCGGGCGTGCCGCTGGTCAGCCAGACCGTGCTGCTCAAAGGCGTGAACGATGACGCCGACACGCTTGCGGCGCTGATGCGCGCCTTCGTGGAGGCGCGCGTCAAACCCTATTACCTGCATCATCCCGACCTTGCGCCTGGCACCGCGCATTTCCGCCTTGGCGTTGCGGAAGGCAGGCGCATCGTCGCGGAGATGATGCGCCGCGTTTCCGGCCTCGCCCGCCCGGCCTACGTGCTCGATATTCCCGGCGGCTACGGCAAGATTCCGCTCGGCGAACAAGCTGCGGCGCCAGACGGCGCGGGCGGCTGGCTGCTCCGCGATGCGTCGGGACGGCGGCATTCCTATCGCGACG
>CAMFKC010000095.1 GCA_945956975.1 uncultured Methylocystaceae bacterium
ACACACTGCATATCGTCGGCAGCGTCAGATGTGTATAAGAGACAGACCTTGGGGTCCGAGCGGAAGCGCATGATGCGCTCGGCGATGGCGATGGCGATCTCGTTGGTGTCGAGCGCGCCCTTCACGGGGAAGAGCCAGTTGTTCTTCTCGTCCTTCTTGCCGACGACGATCGGAGGATTGGCGACGCCGTAGAGTTCCTCGCGCACCTGCACTTCGATCAGCGAGCGCTTCTCCTCGACCACGATGATCATGTCGAGGCCTTCGGCGAATTCCTTCAGGCCCTGCGGCTCGATCGGCCAGACGCAGCCGAGCTTGTAGAGGCGGATGCCGAGGTCGTTGGCCTTGACCTCGTCGATGCCGAGATCGTCGAAGGCCTGGCGTACGTCGAGATAGGATTTGCCCGACGTGATGATGCCGATCTTCGCATTCGGACCGCCGGAGGTGACGATGCGGTTGACCTTGTTGGCGCGCAGAAACGCCAGCACGGCGTCGCGCTTGTATTCCTGCAGGCGGGCTTCCTGCTCGAGGATTCCATCGCGCGGACGGATCGAAATGCCGCCGGGCGGCATGGTGAAATCGGTCGGCGTGACGATCTCAACGCGGTCGATCGCGCCATCGACGGAGGATGTCGATTCGATCGTGTCCTTCAGGCATTTGATGCCGACCCACACGCTTGCGAAGCGCGACATGGCGAAGCCGTAGACACCGTAGTCCAGAATTTCCTGCACGCCCGCCGGCGCCATGATCGGCATCATGACGTCGACAAGATGGAAGTCGGACTGGTGCGCCGTGGTGGAGGATTCCGCCGTGTGGTCGTCGCCCATCAGCACCAGCGCGCCGCCGTTGGGCGAGGTGCCGGCAAGGTTGGCGTGGCGGAAGACGTCGCCGGAGCGGTCGACGCCCGGGCCCTTGCCGTACCAGATGCAGAAGACGCCGTCGTATTTGCCTTCGCCGCGCATCTCGGCCTGCTGCGCGCCCCAGACGGCGGTGGCGGCGAGGTCCTCGTTGAGGCCAGGCTGGAAGAGGATGTCGTTCTTGTCGAACCACTTCTTCGCCGAATGCATCTGCATGTCGACGCCGCCGAGCGGCGAGCCGCGATAGCCGGTGATGAAGCCTGCGGTATTGAGGCCGGCGCGGCGGTCGCGCTCCTTCTGCATCAGCAGCAGGCGGACGATGGCCTGCGTGCCGGTCGAGAAAATGCGGTCCTTGGCCAGATCGAACTTGTCGTCGAGAGAGACGGATGCTTTTTCAGCGGTGCGGTCGGCGAGACCATCTGCAGGTTCGGCCATTTGATTTCCTCCGGCCTGAACAGGCAGGCCTCGTTTCCACAGGCATATAGCCCTTTCTCGGTGCGAAAATATGTCAGTAATGCTGACCAAAATCAATGGCCAAGATCGCCAGGGGCTGGAGGCCTGCATCGGCTCTTCCTACGCATGGACGAAAGTGTCCAATGGCGTTGTCGTCAGGACAATCGCGCAGATTAATCTTGTTCCGAGAAGACAAACGTCGAGCATCTTGTCTCGCGAGACTGATTTCAGACCGTTTTCTCTCGCGAACGTCTAGAATTGACAAATATCAAGCTGGTACGAAACCGCTTGTTAAAGCCTCCAGACCGAGGGTGGCGCTTCGTTAAAGAGGGAAATCTGCGTGGCGCCGCCCCAAGCCAGAGCACGTGCGCGACAAGTGGCCTTCGCCGGCGCGCTCGTCATCCTCGCGTCGCTAGGGGCGCTCGGCCTCTTTGTAATGAAGATGCGGCAAGACGCGCTCTCGGACGCCGCCACCAACGCCAGCAATCTTGCATCGATCCTGTCCGAGCAGGTCGACCGGACGATCGACGCCTTCGACGCCTCGCTGCGCGCGACCGTTCGCGCGCTGGACGGGGCGGACGAGGCCAGTTTGCCGGAACTGGTGCGACGACCGGCGTTCGTCAGCGAACTGGCGGTCGAGAGGCGCCTCCTGTCGTTGGCCCAATTGTTCGGCGTTGCGGACGCGCGTGGCCGCATCCTCGGCGGGGCGCATGGCGATCAATTCGCAAACGTCAATGTCGCCGATCGCGAATACTTCCAGCGGCTGAAGGACACATCCGGCCCGGCCCTGATTTTCAGCAAGCCGACGCTCAATCGGGCGACCGACACCTGGATGATCTTCATCGGTCGCCGCATCGAATCGAAATCCGGGGCGTTTCTCGGCATCGTCTTCATCGGCCTCGAACCGTGGCGGCTTTTACAGACGTCGCACGCGATCACTTCGGTGGAAGGCCAGTCCTTCGGTCTTTTCGACAATGACGGTCACATGCTGGTCCGGCATCCCGAGCCGGCGCGGCATCAGGAGATCGGCGGCAAGATCACGGTCGAAAAATGGTACGAGACGGCGAAGGCCGGCGGCGGAAGTTATCATTCGGAAGGGTATTTCGACGGACAGCCCAAGGTCGTCGCCGTCCGCCCCCTGGAGGAATATCCGTTCGTCGTGTCGACTTCGAGGACGGACGCCGGCGCGCTGGCGCACTGGCGCGCGAGGTCGATCGTGGTCGTGGCCAGCGGGATGTTCGCGCTCGCCCTCATCGGCGGCCTGCTCGCATTCATGCTTCGCCAGCGTGAAAATCTCGCGCGCGCCGAATTGCGCGCGTGGATGCGCAACAAGCGGCTCATCGCCAATACGACCATGCTGCGCGAAGTCCGCTCACGTTTTGGCGTGACGCTGGACTACATGTCGCAAGGCATGGCGATGTTCGACGCGGACCGGCGGCTGATCGTGGCCAACAGCTGGTACGCCCGCCTGTACGATATCGATCCCAAGGCGCTCGTTCCGGGGATGACCATCGCCGAGGTCTACGAATTGCGGATCGCGGCCGGCGTGTTCGCAGGCGAGAGCGCCGAGGCCTACCGTGCGACGCTCCCAATGCAGCACCCGCAGGAACGGCTTGATCAGCTCACGAACGGAAGGATCGTCTACATCCGGTCCAAGCCGACCGAGGACGGCGGGTTCGTCACCGTGCAGGAGGATGTGACCGAACGGACGCGCTCCAACGAAAGGCTGGCCTATATCGCCCTGCACGACCATTTGACGGGATTGCCCAATCGCGAGTCTTTCCACAAGGAGTTCGTCGCCACGCTGGAAAGCTGCGGCGCCTGCGCGCTCGTTCTGATCGACATCGACGAGTTCAAATCCGTCAACGACATCTATGGCCACGAGATCGGCGACCGGGTGCTGATCGAGCTGGCCTGCCGACTGCAGGAGGCAGCGCCCGAGGCAAGGATCGCGCGGCTCGGCGGCGATGAGTTCGTCGCGCTCGTCAAGGCGGGCGCAGGCCCCATGGATCCGCGCGCCCTCGGCAAGAAGCTGGCGCGCAGCCTGCATGCGCCGTTCGCCTGCGATGGCCGCGACATCAAGGTTTCCGCCAGCATGGGCGCGGTGGCCGTCGGCTCGGAGGGCGCCGATCCGCAGGCGATCATGCGGCGCGCGGATCTGGCGCTCGCCTCCGCCAAGCGGCAGGGACGGGATCGCTGCATCCTGTTCGAGGCGCAGATGGAGCGCGATTTCGATGCGCGCGTCGGGCTGGCGGAGCAATTGCGCGCCGCGATCGCCGGCGACGAACTCGAAGTGCACTATCAACCGATCATCGATGCTCTGGATGGCGCGATCGTGTGCATGGAGGCGCTGGTGCGCTGGCGCCATCCGGCGAATGGAATGATTTCGCCGGCGGTCTTCATCCCGCTTGCCGAAGAAAGCGGGTCCATCGTCGAGCTCGGCGAATGGGTGATGCGCCGCGCCTGCCGCGACGCGCTGGCCTGGCCCGAGCGCACGATCGTGGCCGTGAACGTCTCCTCGCTGCAGATCGCGCGACCGACATTCGCCGAGGAGGTGGCCGCCATCCTGAGGGAGACGGGGCTGCCGCCTGCACGCCTCCAGATCGAGATCACCGAATCCGTCCTCCTGCAGAACGACGCGCAGATCATCGACGAATTCAACGCCTTGCGCGATCTCGGGGTGACGTTCGCGCTCGACGATTTCGGCACCGGCTACGCCTCGCTGGGCTATCTCAAGGATTTCCCGCTCGACAAGATCAAGATCGACAAGGCCTTCGTCGACGACATCTGCGAGAAGCCGCAGTCGATCGCCATCATCGGCGCAACGGTGGTTCTGGCCCGCGGCCTGTCCATGATCGTGACGGCGGAGGGCGTCGAGACGCGCGAACAGTTCGAGACGCTGCGCGCGCTCGGCGTCGGCACGATGCAGGGCTATTATTTTGGGCGGCCGCGTCCGGTCGCCGACCAGAGCTTTGCGCCCGTGCCGGTCCGGGCGGCGTGAGACTTTCCGCAATTTAGCCGTCTTCGTCGCGCATTCGCGGACGGTCGTTTCGCGCTATCATGCGCGCCCGACCGCACCGGACTCCGACGCGCCGCATGAAGACCATTTTCTCTCAGATCACGACAGGGCTGGTCCTGCTGGCCGGACTGATCGCCGCCGGGCCTGCGGCCGCGCATCCGCACGTCTGGGTGGCGGCGCGCGCCACCGTTCTCTTCGATGCGCAGGGCCGTATCACAGGCCTCCGTCACGTCTGGAGCTTCGACGAAATGTATTCGGCCTTCGCCACGCAGGGTCTCGGCAAGGACGGCAAGCCGCCGACGCGCGAAGATTTGCAGCCCTTGGCCAAGACCAATGTCGAGTCGCTGGCCGAGTTCGACTACTTCACCTTCGGGCGGGAGGCCGGCAAGAAGGTCGCCTTCCAGGAGCCCTCGGACTACTGGCTCGACGCCGACGACAAGAAGATCGTCTCGCTCCACTTCACGCTGCTGCTGAAGGAGCCTCTTCCGGCGAAGAAAGTGTTTTCCTTCCAGGTTTACGACCCCACCTATTTTGTCGCCTTCGGCTTCGAGAAGAAGGACCCGATCGCAATGAAGGACGCGCCGTCCGGATGCTCGTCCAGCGTGATGGACCCGGCGCCGCTGGCGGCCGGCGAGGCGCAGCGCCTGACCGCCGCGGCCGCGGAAAATTTCTCGCCGGGCGCGGATCTGTCGTCGCGCATTGCGCCGCGCGTGGTGGTCGCGTGTCCGTGACACGGACGCAAGGCCCCCTTCCTGTCCCTCCCCCGCTTCGCGGGAGAGGGGAAGGCAGTCATCCGTGGCTGCGACATATCTCGAAGTCGCCAATCTGGTCCCTCTCCCGTGAGCAAAGCGAACGGGGGAGGGTTAGTGAGGGGGCGTTTGCAGCCTTTGCGTTCGTCGTCGCTTTGTTGCTTTTGACGACCCCCGCGCTCGCCCAGCGCAACCCCTTCGCGGTCGGCGCCAACGAGGGCAGCGTCGGCGCGGGCAACGCGGTCGTCGCCTGGCTTCTCGCGCAGCAATCGCATTTCTACCGCGCGTTGACGGGCGCCGCTCGCGCGGCGAAGGACGGCGCGGCCGGCTTCTGGCTTCTGGCCGGACTGTCCTTCGTATACGGCGTGTTTCATGCTGCAGGACCCGGCCACGGCAAGGCAGTGATGGCCTCCTACATGATCGCCAACGAGCGCGCGCTGAAACGCGGTCTGGCGCTCACCTTTTTCGCCGCCGTCCTGCAGGGCGCCGTCGCGGTCGCCATCGTCGGGATCGCCGCGCTCGTGTTCAACGCCACGGCTGCGCGCATGACGCAGGCCGCCGAAGCCATCGAATTCGTCAGCTACGGCGCGGTCGCCGCGCTCGGCCTGTATCTGGTCTGGACGAAGGGCGCGTCGCTCATACGGGCGTTGCGCGCGCGCGCGCCAGAACCGGCGTTTGCGGCCGCCGGCGGGGCGCCCACCTCAAGCCGGTTTTCCTGCGATGCGGTCGAGCCCGGCCATGTGCACGATGCGAGCTGCGGCCATTTCCATGCGCCGGATCCCGCAACCCTCGGCGACAATTTCTCCTGGAGTTCGGCGCTGGCGACCGTGGTGGCGGCAGGCGCGCGGCCCTGTTCGGGCGCCATTCTCGTCCTCGTGTTCACGCTGGCGCAGGGCGTGTTTTTCGCGGGCGTCGGCGCGGTGGCGGCCATGTCGCTCGGCACGGCGGTGACGACGGGCGCGCTGGCTGCGATCGCCGTTCTAGCCAAGGACGTGGCGCTACGGCTCGCCGGCGGCGCGGACGGGCGCGGCGCGTTGGTTGCGCGCTGCGCGGAATTCCTGGCGGCGCTAGTCGTGCTGGCGGCAGGCCTCGCGCTGCTCGGCGGCGCCTGGGTCACGCGCGGGATGGCGTGATCAGGCGCCTGCGAAGCGGCGGTAGAGTTTTTCCGTCATGGCGTTGGTTGCGGCGTCCGCCTGCTTGCCGGGATAATTGGTCATGACGACGACGCCGATATCGGCGTTCGTATCGACCAGGATTTTCGCCAGGTTCATGCTGTTGGAGCCCGCGTGCTGCAACACCGGTCCCTTGGTCCACCCGAATTGCAGCACGCCCCAGCACAGCGCGTATCGGCCCTCCTGCGGCGTGCCGGGGGCGGCGTTCGGCAGCTTGCCGGTGGAAATGCGCGGGCGGTGAATCTCGGCGAGCGTCTGCGGAGTGACGAGCGCGGGGCCGCGCTTGGCGCCGCCCGCGTTCCACCCAGCCCAGCGAGCGAAATCCAGCACGGACATATGCGCGACGCCGGCCGGCCCGATCACCGGCGGCACGTCGGCGGGCGGACCCCAGGGCATGGGCGTCGGCGCGCCCTTGTCGTCCAGCATGTGCCCGACCGGCGCGTCCCATCTGCCGGTCGTCGCCTGCGGGCCGAGGCCCGCCGTCTTCAGGCCGAGCGGCGCGAAGATGCGCGCCATCATCAGCTCTTCCCACGAGACGCCGGCGACCTTCTCGATCATCGCGCCGGCGAGCGACACGCCGAAATTGGAATAGTGGAATTCGGCGCCGGGCTTGGTCGCAGGCGGCTTCGCCTTCCATGCGTTCAGCAGGCGCAGCCGCTGCGCGGGCATGTTGAACTGGAAGCCGTCGCTGCTGAAATAGAGCGCGTAGATCTCGTCATTGTCGGACGGGATGCCGCTCGTGTGCGACAGCAATTGCTCCAGCGTGACGGCGGCGAATTCCGCATTGAGCCCCGGCGCGTCGGCGCCCAGTATTTCGCCGAGCGTGCTGGTCCATTTCAGTATGCGGGCCTCCACCATCATGCCCGCGAGCGTGGCGGTGAAGGCCTTGGTGTCGGAGCCGATATGGAAACGGTCGTCGAGCGTGACGCGTTCGCTGCGGCCCATCGCGCGCACGCCTGCGGCGCCCGCCGCGACGATCTCGCCCTTGACGATCGCCGCTGCAGCGAAGGCCGGCAGCACTGCCGCCACGCGCGCAGTTTCGAGCTCGCCGGAAATGTCGGCGGGGCTTGTCGGCGATGCGGCGAGCGCGGGTGTGGCCGCGCTCGCGAGCGCTGCGGCGAGCGTCGCGCGACGCGTGAGCTTCATCGCTCCGCCCCCAGCACGATCGGCTGCCCGTGCGGCGTCGCGCGGGCCGCGCGGTCCCAGGCGTCCTTCGTGTCCTCCAGCGTGTGCGCGCTCGCCGCGCCCTTGGCGATGACCAGTTTTTCGAGCGCCGCCAGCCAGTGCAGGTAGTAGGTGTCGCCGAGATCGGGATCGCCCTTGGCCTGCGCGGCCTTGATT
>CAMFKC010000096.1 GCA_945956975.1 uncultured Methylocystaceae bacterium
GTTCAATGTCGGCATCCAGCTTGTTGCGCCCCGCTGGGTGGCGGGCCGCGCGCTGGCGGCGTTCCAGGCCTCCATCTCTGGCGGGGTCGCGGCGGGCGCCTGGCTTTGGGGTTCGACCGCCAAGGCGATTGGGGTTTCGGACGCCTTGCTGGTCGCGGCGCTCGCTCTGGGCCTGTCCGCCATCCTCGGCCGCTGGATGCGCATGCCGCAGGTCAAGGGGCCGACCGAGCAGACGCTGGACGCGCTCGAAGATCCGGAAATCCGGCTGCAGCTCACACCGCGCAGCGGTCCCATCGTGGTGGAGATCGAATATCGCGTCGATCCGAAGCAGGCGCGGCTTTTCTACGCCGTCATGCAGCAGGTTCAGCAGAGCCGCCAGCGCAACGGCGCCTATGGCTGGTCGATCGCCCGCGACATCGCCGACCCCGAGCTCTGGACCGAGCGGTATCACTGTCCGACCTGGCTAGACTATCTCCGCCAGCGAAATCGCCCGACGGATTCCGAGCGCGCCCTGCATGTCCGGGCGCAGGAGTTCCACACCGGGCCGGAGCCGGTCCGCATTCGCCGAATGCTGGAACGGCCTCTCGGCTCGGTGCGGTGGAAGGATGAAACGCCGGATCGCTCGGTCGCCAGCCAGACGGCAATCGTCGGTCCTTGAACAGGGTCAGTCGTCGGGGTTGTCCGCCAGCGCCCGCCGTCCCATCGGCGCGAGGAGGGCGGCGCGGCCCTGGAGTTCGTAAACCCACGCGTCGCCGTCCTGGAAGAGTTGCGCCCGTCCACCGATTTGACGCGGCAGGACGCCGATCAGGAGGTTCCTGCCGAATCCATCGGCGGCGCCCTCCGCACCGCCGTGCCGGCGCCAGTCGAATTGCAAATTGTCGCCGTCGGTCCGCCAGCGCACGTCGAGATCGATCGCAGTGGTGGATCCCGCACGGCGCACATCGGCTGAGAGTTCGTTCACGGCCAGCGCGAAATTCTGTGCGGCCTCGGGCGACAGCTGGATGTCAGGGCCCTCGATCTTCATGCTCTGAAGCCGCGACGCGAGAGGCGCCAACTCGCGGTCGATGATCGAGCGCAGGGAGACGCCACGCCAGTTGGTGTCGATGAGCATCTCGTGAGCGCGCGAAAGCGCCTCGAGCCGCGCATCAAACCCGTCGATGAACATGCGTATGTCGGTGGCTCCCGCAGCGCTTTGCCGCGCGACGCCCTGGACGACCGCGAGAAGATTCTTGGAGCGATGCGTCAACTCGCGCATCACGTGGCGCATTTGCCGCTCGTGCAGCATATGCTTGGTCACGTCGATCGAGACCGTCATCACGCCTTCGAGACGGCCGTCGACGACGAGCGGCTCGACCCGACCTTCATACCAGATCGGCCCCGTCGGCGTGGTATAGACCGCTTCGAATTTTGCAGCCTCGCCCGTTTCGAGCACTCTGTTCTTTATCTTCGCCTGCTCCTCCGCGAGATCGGCAGGCAGGATCTCCTGAGGCAGCAGGCCAATGACTTCGCGACCCCGCAAGGGCGGCGGCGCGTTGTACATCCAGGTGTAGCGCAGGTCTCGGTCCTGGTGGGCGACGACAATGCCCGTGCCCTGAAGCGCGATTTCGAACCGCAGCCGCACGAGATCCAGCGCCGCGGTGCGCTCCTCGACGCGCTGCTCGAGCTCGATACGGGCCTGACTGAGTTTTTCTACGGCTGCCAGCCGGGCGTCGCGTTCCGAACGGAGCGCGCTATTGGCTGTCAAAAGTTCGTTGTGGGTGGGCTCGCGTGTGACGGCGGGTATGAAGCGCCAGAGCGCAAGGGCCATGGCCATCGATGCCGCGGCCGCGACAGCCGATAGCCAGCCCAGCCACGCCGCCGGGTAGAACGACGCCGTGTCCCTGAGCAGGTTGGAGGCGGCCGTAATGACGATGAATATGCACAGAAGCGCAATCAGCCGCAGGCGCGGCCCGACGCGTCTCCGGACATTGTAGAGAACCCAGAGGAATGCGAGACCGACCGAGACGGATGAGACAAGCGCCATCGCGTCCGTCGCCAGACGCAATTGCGACGTTTCCAACAGAGCCAACTACAATCCCTCTCACGGCGCCATCGCACGCAAGTCTCGCCGAAGACTCGTGTTGCTCAGGCAGTACGCTTCATGGCCGGTGAAGCGCTGGCGTCGAAAAACAGGGCCTGCGAAACCACCGCCTTCACGGTTTCTTCGCGGAACGGCTTGGCGATGAGGAACGTCGGTTCCGGCCGCTCGCCTGTGAGGAGAGATTCCGGGTAGGCGGTGATGAAGATCACCGGCACTTCGAACGAGGCAAGGATGTCGTTCACCGCATCAAGCCCGGAGGAGCCGTCCGCAAGGCGGATGTCGGCGAGAACGAGACCCGGCCGATGCTTGCGCGCCATGGAAACCGCCTCGTCGCGGGTGCGGGCATTGCCCACCACCGTATGTCCGAGGGATTCGACCAGCGTCTCCAGATCCATGGCGATGATCGGCTCGTCTTCAATGACCAGCACGCGGGAGGCCACCTGTTCGCCGATCTGACGCGCCGCCTCGTCGAGCATGTCAGAGAACGACTCGGCGTCGGCGTCGAGAATGCTCGCTGCATCCTTGGGCGAAAAGCCTTCGACGGCGGTCAGGAGGAACGCTTGCCGGGCGGCCGGCGTTATTGCCTCGAGACGGCGCTCGGCGACGCCGGATGCGGGCGGGGTGGAAACCTCCACCTGGTTCATCGGATTAGCGTTCCAGATGCGGGAAAAGAGCCGGTAGGCGGCGACACGAGGATCGAGCGACCGATCGAAGGAGGACGGGTCCGCCAAGAGAGACTCAAGCATGGCCACGACGTGGTTGTCGCCGCTCGCCTGGCTTCCGCTCAAGGCTCGCGCGTACCGGCGGAGCAGGGGAAGTTGAGGCGAAATCAAAGACGTAATGGTCATGAACACGTTCTTTCCGGTCTCGAGCGGTGGGCGGACCGCCTGCTGCCCTGTGCGATTTTAACCCCATGTGCCGTGTGGAGTTCCACTCGCCTCAAAAAAATTCTCCGAAACCCGGAACCCCCCTTTCAAATCGGCGTTTAAGCCGCGACTAGACGTGGAGCGCGCGCTGGGCTGTCCAGGCGCGACCACGGTTGAAAGGCGAGGGATGTCGCAAGATTCCAAGCGGCCCGGCGATCCGAAGGGCGAAATTCAGCAGCAACCGGTTCAGGCCCACCTCGGGGAACAGCTTAAGCGTTACTTTTCATCCATTGTCTCGGAACCAGTCCCGGACCGTTTCGCCAGCCTTCTCGACGAACTCGAGAAGAGGGAGCGCGCTGCGAAAGAGCAGCCCGGTCCGGAGATGGGAAAATGACGGAAATTGCAGCGCTGAAAAATGCGCTTCTGGCGGAGATCCCGTCGTTGCGCGCTTTCGCCATTTCACTGTCGGGCAACGGCGACAAGGCGGATGACCTCGTTCAGGAAACCTTGATGAAAGCCTGGGCGGCGCACGCATCGTTCGCCGAGGGGTCTAACCTGCGCGCCTGGCTCTTCACGATCATGCGCAACACCTATTTCAGCCAGTACCGGAAGGCCCGCCGCGAGGTGCAGGACACCGACGGCGAGGCTGCAGCCCGGCTCGTGTCCCATCCCGAGCAGCAGGGGCATCTCGACCTCGCCGATTTCCACACAGCGCTCGAGCAATTGTCGGCCGATCAACGCGAAGCGCTGATCCTGATCGGCGCCTCCGGCTTCTCCTACGAAGAAGCCGCCGAAATCTGCGGCTGCGCCGTGGGCACGGTCAAAAGCCGCGTGAACCGGGCCCGCCAGCGCCTGATGCAGTTGCTCGCGGTTGAAAGTGCGGACGAATTCGGTCCGGATGTGGCTCCCGGCGGCGGCGGCAGAGCGCCGATCCTCAGCAACTCGTGACTTGCGCCGGACGCTGTCAGCTCGGCAGCTCCGGTTTTTCCGCGTCCCGCAATTCCTCGATTACGATCTTGAAGATCAGCAGCATCGGCGACGCGATGACGGCGCCGAGCGCGCCCCACATCCATGTCCAGAACAGGATCGATACGAAGACCATGAACGGGTTCACCTCGAACCTGCGTCCCACGACGGCGGGCAGAAGCACATTTTCCAGAAGCGTGTGCGCCACCAGATAGATGCCGGCGGGCGCAAGGCCGCCCAGCAGTCCGTCATGCGTCGTAAAGCCGGCGACCAGCAGCGCAACGGTCACGAGCGCCACGCCTAGGAACGGCACGAAGCAGGCGAAGAAAACAAAAATTCCCCACAGCAGCGGCGATCCGAGGCCCGTCGCCCATGCCAGCGCAGCCGTGACGAGGGCGAGCGCTCCATAGATCAGAGCCGCGCTGCCAAAATAATGTTCCAGCGCTTCCTCCACGCCGTTGAGGATGCGCAGCGTCGACAAGCGGGCTTCGCGCCGTCGCGGGATGAGGACGATGCGTCGGCGCAGCCCGGTCTTACCCGCCACGAAGAAGAACAAGGTCGCAAGAAAGATGAGGACGCCGCCGAGCGCAGGAGTGAGCCCGCCGAGAATGCCGGTCGCCGCGCTCAAATCGAAATTGGGCGCGGCGGTTTGTTCGGCTGCCGTGCCGAACATCTGATGCTTCAGCATTTGCAGCGGCCCGGTGACGCGCGCCGCAAGCGCACTCAACCGCGTCGCTAGTTCCGGCGCGCGTTCAATCAAATCCGACAGGCGGGAGGTGAGGGCGCCTCCGGCCAGGATGATGGCGACGCCCGTGCCGATCACTGCGAGCGTAGCTAGCACATAGGACGGTATGCCCACGGCATGCGCGCGATCGCCCAGCCGCGACAGGACGACGCCAACGATGATGGCCGCGCACATGGGCGCAACCAGCGACGAAGCGACGTGGAGCGCGAAAAGGATGCCGAGACAGAAAATGCCGAGTGGCGCCAGACGCGCTGCCCGGCCAAGCGTTTTTTCGCCGAGCGCATCCTGAATCGATCGCGCAGACTCGATCTCTTCGCGTTTGACGTTCATGGTCATGGCAGCCCCGTTGCGCGCCTGCGCATGATGCAGAATGCGCCGCAAGACGCATCGTTCCGAAACGGCGCGCCGAAGCGGCCCCAGCGGACGCCTCTATCCGGCCAACGGCTCGCGGCGCGCGGCCGAGGACGCTGCAGCTGTTGACGCAGGGAAGGCGATGACGGCCCGCGTGCCCCTTGCGACCGGCTCGTATTCGACCTGCGCCGAAAGCGTGCGCGCCATTGCCTTCAGAATTTTGCCGCCGAGACCGGTGCCCATCGGCGGGCTGCCGCCTGAAAATCCCACGCCGTCGTCTTCGACGGTCACGCGCAGCATGCCGTCGGGGTGGAGGGCCGAGGCGATCCGCACCGCGCCGCCTGCATCTGGCGAGTAGGCGTACTTGAACGCGTTGGTGACGAGCTCGCTGACCATGACGCCAAGGGCCACGGCCTTGTCAGTCTTGATGTCGCCGCCGGCAAGCGCCGTCTCCACCCAAGCGCCCGCATGCACGCCCTGCATCGAGGCGGCGAGTTCCTGGACGAGATGGCCGAGATAGTCGGCTATGTCCACCATGTCGACTTGCGCCGACGTGTAGAGATGGCGGTGCACGCCGGCAACCGCGGCGATGCGGTTCTGGGTCTCCTGCAGCGCGTGCTGCGCGCCGGGATCCTTGATCATCGACGCCTGCATCCGCACCATGGAGGCGACCAGCGCCAGCGAATTGGCGACGCGGTGGTTGACTTCGGACAGCAACGCCTCTGCGCGATCGCGCGCTTCGCGCATCGCGCGGTCGCTTTCCGCCCGCAACCGCTTCAGGCGCGCGCGCTCGAGCGCCTGTTCCAGCGCCGCGATCAGCAGATCGTAGAACTCGCCGGAAATCTCCTTGATGACGTAGTCGTCGGCGCCGCGCTTCAGCGCTTCGACGGCGAGCCGCGCATCCATCGAGCCCGTGACGTAGACGATCGGCGGCCGGCCGCCGCGCGGACCGACCCGGTCGAGCATGTCTAGCCCGGTCTCGCCTTGCAGCGTGTGGTCCAGCGCAACGACATCCACGCCGCCTTCGGCGATGCGCGCCAGCGCAGCAGCGCTGTTCGTGACGTGCTCCATCGTATGGCCACGACGCTTCAGCGCCCTGCGCACCAGACTGGCGAGCGCTTCGTCGTCCTCGACGTATAGCACCGACATCGGCTCGGCTATTTCGGCGCCATAAGGCAAGTCAGTCCGCCTCCGGGACCTGCATCACCGCCAGGAAGAGGCCGAGCTGCCGGATGGCGTTGGCGAAGCTTTCGTAATTGAGCGGCTTGGTGATGTAGACATTCGCGCCGAGGTCGTAGCAGCGCTGGATTTCGCGCTGGTCGTCGGTCGTGGTCAGGACGATGACGGGCGCGCGACGCGTATGCTCGTTCGCCTTGATGCGGGCGAGAATGTCGATGCCGGTCATGTCCGGCAGATTGAGGTCGAGAAGCACCAGATAAGAGCGCCCGTTGCTGACGCTGCCGGATTTGTCCGCGCCAAAGAGATAGTCGAGCACGCTCGTGCCGTCGCGGAACGCGACGATCTCGTTGTTGACGCCGGCGCGGCGGATGTTCTTCTCGATCAGCCTGGCATGGCCTTCGTCGTCTTCGACCATGATGATCGAGACCGGTCTTGGGTCTTTGGTCACGTTGTTTCGCTCCGCAAGAGCGCGCCGAGGTCGCGCGCAATGATGACGGTAAAAGTGGTTCCTGTGGCGCCGTCGCTCTTGACCTTCACGTCGCCGCCCAGACGACGCGTCAGCTGGCGCGTATGCGCGAGGCCGATGCCGTCCCCGGGCCTGTCCTGCACGCCAGCCCGGCGAAACAGATCGAAGATCCGCTCGTGATCTCCCGGCGCCACGCCGCGGCCGTTGTCCTCGATTTCGAAGATGGCGTAACCGCCGCGCGTCTTGCCGCGAACGTGGATCCGGCCCGGGCGGGAGGCATGCAGGTATTTGGCGGCATTGTCGAGCAAATTCGAGAAAATCTGTTCCAATGCGGCCCGGTCGGACACGATGGTAGGCAGGCCTTCCTCGATCGTGACGGTGGCTTGCGCGTCGTCAAACCTTTGTTGAATCGAGGAAATGCAATTCTGCACCAGTTCTTCCGTACGAATGGCGGCAGGCTCAAGAACGCGGCGACCCGCGCGGGACAATTTCAGGATCTCGTTGATGAGATTGTCCATCCGGTTCATAGACGACCGGATGAAGCCGAGCGCTTCGGGGATGTCGACATCCGTCGCCTCGTAGACGGCGGAAAGAGCAGGATCGTCGGAAGCCGGCTGCGTTTCTTTGATGTGCGCACGCAGCGTTCCCGTCGCCGTCTCCAGCTCGGAGACGAAGCCCATGATATTGACCAGCGGCGCGCGCAGGTCGTGGCTGACGATGTAGGCGTAGCGTTGCAGCTCTTCGTTTGCGCGCATCACGCCCTGCGTGCGCGTCTGGACCCGCTCCTCGAGGTTGGCGTTTGCTTCGACGAGGGCTTCCCGCGCCTGGTTCAGTTCGCGCAGATGCCTGACGATAAAGAGACCGGCCGAAATTGCCAGAGCCACGATCATTCCGACGCCGAGCGCGATCAGTGTCGTCAGCGTGGCGGC
>CAMFKC010000097.1 GCA_945956975.1 uncultured Methylocystaceae bacterium
GGAGAGATAGACGTTAGGGTCGTCGCCGCGCGCAGCCAGGGCCAGCGCCACGCAGTCGGCGAGCATCGGATTGAACGGCCAGCCCTTCGGCTTCAGCGCGAACGAGAGCCCGCGCTTCTCGCGCCAGCGCTTCAGCTCCACGGTGCGGTAGGCGACGCGCAGCGGATGGCGCTTGGCGAGCGGCAGGCCGCCCGATTGCGGAAAGACTTCGCCGAGATTGACCGGCCGGTAATCGATTTCAGCGCCGTGTTTTCGCGCGACGCGCGTGAACAGGTCGTGCCCGATATAGGCCCAGGGCGAGACGACGGTGAAGTAATAGGCGATCGTGCGGCTCATGGTTTCCTCCGTGGCCGCAGACTAGCCGACGAAGCGGGGCGCGTCAGGTCGCCAGCCGCAGTTCCTCCTCCGCCTGCATGAACGCCAGGATCTCCGGCGTCGGCTCCGGCGGCTCAAGCGGCGGCATGCCGAGCGCCGCGAGCATTTCGGCGAAGGGCACGAAGCGCTTGTCCTTCGGCGCGTAGAAGCAGCCCTTGGCCAGCATGACGGCGGCCACGATGTCCGAGCCGTCGCGCCCGCGCGTGATGAAGCGGTGCTCGAAAATGCCGTTCGTTTCGCTCCACCAGCGGATGCGCGTCTCTACACGGAATTTTCGGAACGCCTTCAGCTCCCGCCGGAAGCGAATCTTGGAGGCGAGCAGCATCGGCCGCCATCCACGCGCGAGCGCCGCGCGCATCATGCCGGTGCGAATGAAGAGGTCGAGCTGCTGGATGTCGGCGAAGGCCGGATAGCGGCTGTTCGTCATGTGCATGTTGATGTCGAGATCGCTGGGCAACACGCGATAGAAGCGCGTGGAGACGCAATCCGGCAGGACGAGCCTCGGCCGGAAGGGGAGGGCGATCAGGAACAGGATGAGACGCAGCCAGAGGTTCATGCCGTCAGTCCGAAATGACAACGCCGGCCATGACGGCCGGCGTGGCAATGAGTGAGAGGCGACAGCCTCGCCCTTCGAGACGCCTGCTGCGCAGGCTCCTCCGGGTGAGGCTTCTTCAAATCCACCAGCCCTCATGCTGAGGAGGCCGCGCGAGCGGCCGTCTCGAAGCATGGCGAAGCCGGCTCTGTCAGGCAGCCTTCTTCGGCGCGTATTTCGCGTAGAAGGTCTCGCCCGTCTTCGCCATCTCCCGCAATTGCGCGGGCGGGACGAAGCGGTCGCCGTATTTCGCCGTCAGCGCGTCGCAGACCTCCACGAACTTCTTCACGCCCATGAAGTCGATGTAGGAGATCGCCCCGCCCGTGAAGGGAGCGAAGCCGAACCCGAGGATCGAGCCCACGTCGGCCTCGCGCGGATCGGTGACGACGCCTTCCGCCATGGTGCGCGCGGCTTCCACCGCCTGCACCACGAGGAAGCGCTGCTTGAGCTCATTCACGTCGATCGTGTCGGGATCGAGCGCCTTGCCGGCGAGAGCGGACAGGCCCGGCCACAGCTTCTTCTTGCCGCCGGCAGGGTAGTCATAAAAACCCTTGCCGTTCTTGCGGCCGAAGCGCTCGTGATCGACCACCATGGTCTTGATCAGCTTCTCCTGCGCGGGATCGACGGCCTGCTCGCCGAGATCCTTCTTGGTCGCCTGCACGATTTTCCAGGACAGGTCGATCGCGACTTCGTCGTTGAGCGACAGCGGCCCGACCGGCATGCCGGCCATGCGCGCGACATTCTCGATCATCGCCGGCGGCACGCCTTCCATCAGCATCAGATGGCCTTCCGCGACATAGCGGCCGACGCAGCGGTTGGCGAAGAAGCCGCGCGTGTCGTTGACGACGATCGGCGTCTTCTTGATCAGGCGCACGAAGTCGAGCGCATTGGCGAGCGCCTTGTCGCCCGTCTTCTCGCCCATGATGATCTCGACCAGCATCATCTTGTCGACCGGCGAGAAGAAGTGGATGCCGATGAAATTCTCCGGCTTCTGTGCTTCGGTCGCCAGCGACGTGATCGGCAGCGTCGAGGTGTTGGAGGCGAAGACCACATCCGGCCCGAGGACCGCCTGCGCCTTCTTCGTCGTCTCGGCCTTCACGCCGCGATCCTCGAACACGGCCTCGACGACGAGGTCGCAGCCCTTCAGATCATTGTAGTCGGCGGTCGCCTTGATGCGCGACAGCAGCGCGTCCTTCTGCTCCGCCGTCGCACGGCCCTTGGCGACGCGCGCGGAGATCAGCGCGTCGGAATGCGCCTTGCCTTTGTCGGCGGCGGCCTGGTCACGGTCGACCAGCACGACCTCCGCGCCCGCGCTGGCCGTCACATAGGCGATGCCCGCGCCCATGAAGCCCGCGCCGATAACGCCGATCTTCTTGAGGTTCGTCTTCGGCTCGCTCTTGGGACGGCGCGCGCCCTTGTTGAGTTCGCCCATCGACAGGAAGAGCGAGCGGATCATCGCCGCAGCTTCCTTCGAGCGCATGACTTGAGCGAAATAGCGCGTCTCGATCTTCAGCGCGGTGTCGAAGGGAACCTGCAGGCCTTCGTAGACGCACTTCAGGATCGCTTTCACCGCGGGATAATTGTCGAACGTCTCCTTGCGGTAGATGGCGTTGGCCGGCGGCCACACCATCATGCCGATCGGCGAGAAGATCTTGCCCGACGGGGACTTGAAGTTCTTCTCGTCCCACGGCGCCACCGCCTTGCCGCCGCCCTTGATCCACGCCTTGGCCCGCGCAACGATCTCGCCTTCCGGCGCGACCTCGTGCACGAGGTTCATCTGCTTGGCCTTGGCGGGCTTCCACGAATCGCCCTTGAACAGAAACTGCAGCGCGTCCGGCGTCGCCATCAGGCGCGGAATGCGCTGCGTGCCGCCGGCGCCGGGGAACAGCCCGACCTTCACTTCCGGCAGGCCGACCTGCGCCTTGGCGTTGTCGGCGATGACGCGATAATGGCAGGACAGCGCGATCTCGAAACCGCCGCCGAGCGCGACGCCGTTGATCGCCACCGCCCACGGCTTGCCGCACGTTTCGATGCGGCGGAAAACGCGGGACGCCGCGCCAGCCTGTTCGGCGAATTCCTTCATGGCGGCTTCCTCGCCGCGCGCCTTGGCGACAGCAGCGAATTCCTTCGCCGCGCCTTCCATCATGGTGAGGTCGGCGCCGGCGCAGAACGCGTCCTTGCCGGAGGTTAGAACGACGCCCTTGATCGCGGCGTCGGCCATCACCTGGTCGACGATCGTGTTCAGTTCGCCCATCAGCGACTGGTCGAGCACGTTCATCGGCTTGCCGGGCATGTCCCACACGAGCGTGAGGATGCCGTCGGCGTCGGTGTCATGTTTGAAATTGACGAGGTTCATAGCGATGCTCCCGTTCCCGGTCCTCATCCTGAGGAGCCTGCATCGATATCGGGCCTGCCCGATATCGAATTAGATGCAGGCGTCTCGAAGGATGGGCAAATACACCTAACCCGGCCCACCCTTCGAGACGCGCGCGGCGCGCTCTCCTCAGGGTGAGGGGCTGTTGTCGTTACACCCGCTCGATGATCGTCGCCGTGCCCATGCCGGCGCCGATGCAGAGCGTGATCAGCGCGGTCTGCTTGCCCGTGCGCTCGAGTTCGTCGAGCGCGGTCGAGACCAGCATCGCGCCGGTCGCGCCGAGCGGATGGCCCATGGCGATCGCGCCGCCGCAGGGGTTCACCTTGGCGGGATCGACGTCGAACGCCTGCATGAAGCGCAGCACCACAGAGGCGAAGGCCTCGTTGACCTCGAACAGGTCGATGTCCTTGATGCTCATGCCGGTCTTGGCGAGCAGCTTCTTAGTCACGTCGACGGGGCCGGTCAGCATGATGGCGGGCTCCGAGCCGATGTTGCAGAACGCCTTGATGCGGGCGCGCGGCTTCAGGCCGGCTTTCCTGCCGGATTCCGCGGAGCCGACGAGAACCGCGGCAGCGCCGTCGACAACGCCCGACGAATTGCCCGCGTGGTGGACGTGGTTGATCGCTTCCAGCTCCGGATAGCGCTGGATCGCCACCGCGTCGAACCCGCCCTGTTCGCCGTGCATGATGAAGGAGGGCTTGAGCGAGGCCAGCGACTGCATGTTCGTGTCGGGCCGCATGTGCTCGTCATGGTCGAGGATCGTCACGCCATTGACGTCACGGACCGCGACGACCGATTTCGCGAAACGCCCTTCCTTCCACGCCTGTGCGGCGCGCTTCTGCGATTCCACCGCATAGGCGTCGACGTCGTCGCGCGAAAAGCCGTACTTGGTGGCGATGAGATCCGCCGACACGCCCTGCGGCATGAAATAGGTCGGGATCGCCGCCGAAGGGTCGACCGCCCAGGCGCCGCCTTCGGCGCCCATGCCGACGCGGCTCATGCTTTCCACGCCGCCGCCGACGGCCATTTCATGCTGGCCCGACATGACCTGCGCGGCGGCGAAATTCATGGAATCGAGGCCGGAGGCGCAGAAGCGGTTGATCTGCACGCCCGGCACCTTGTTGCCGTAGCCCGCGACCATGGCCGCTGTGCGCGCGATGTCCTGTCCGGATTCGCCGACCGTGTCGACGCAGCCGAGGATCACGTCGTCCACCATCTCGGTGTCGAGCTGGTTGCGCTCCTTCAGCGCGCGGAGGCTGCCTGCGGCGAGCTGCAGAGTCGAGACTTCATGCAGCGAGCCGTCCGACTTGCCGCGGCCGCGCGGCGTGCGCACGGCGTCGTAGATGAATGCGTCTGCCATTGATCTGGCCTCCCTTTGGAGCGGATTGTGATGCGCGCCGGTCGAAAGGCAAGCGAAACGGCGCAAAGGCCGAAGCCGTTGGCTTCGGCCATCTGTTCGTGTGCGTTCAGAACGCTTCCGCAGGCATCGCCATCATCGTGGCGGCGCCGGTGTTGATGCGGGCGAGACGCAGTCCCGTCTCCGGCAGCATCCGCTCCATGTAGAAGCGGCCCGTCGTCAGCTTGGCGTCCATGATGGCCGCCTGCGAGGCGTCCGCCGCCTTGCGCGCCTGCGCGCCCTCGGCGATCCGCGCCCACATGTAGCCGATCGCGACCAGCCCGAAGAGATGCATGTAGTCGCTCGACGCCGCGCCCGCATTGTCGGGGTTGGCCATGCCGTTCTGCATCAGCCACATCGTCGCCTTCTGCAGGTCGCCGAGCGCCTTGCCGAGCGGGGCGACGTAGGGCTTCATCGCCTCGTCCGCCTCGTGCTCCTTCACGTAGTCGCCGACCTTCTTGAAGAAGGCCATTACAGCGCGGCCGCCGTCCTTCGGCAGCTTGCGGCCGACGAGGTCGAGCGCCTGGATGCCGTTCGCGCCCTCGTAGATCATGGCAATGCGTGCATCGCGCACGAACTGGTCCATGCCGTATTCGCCGACATAGCCATGGCCGCCGAACACCTGCTGCGCCTTCACCGCATTGTCGAAGCCGTAGTCGGTCAGCACGCCCTTCAGCACCGGCGTCATCAGGCCGAGGTGATCGTCGGCCGCCTTGCGGGCCTCTTCATCCGGCGAGCGGTGCAAAATGTCGGCTTCGAGCGCGGTCCACAGCATGAAGGCGCGCGCGCCCTCGTTGAAGGCCTTCATCTCGAGCAGCATGCGCCGCACGTCGGGATGCACGATGATCGGATCGGCAGACGCCTGCGGCGCCTTCACGCCGGAGATCGACCGGCCCTGGGCACGCTCGCGCGCATATTGCACGGCGTTCTGGTAGGCGACTTCCGACTGCGAGAGGCCCTGCGTGGCGACGCCGAGGCGCGCCTCGTTCATCATCGTGAACATGGCGGCCAGGCCCTTGTTCTCCTGGCCGAGCAGCCAGCCCTTGGCGCCGTCGTAGTTCATCACGCAGGTCGCGTTGCCGTGAATGCCCATCTTGTGCTCGAGCGAGCCGCAGGAGACCGCATTGCGCGCGCCGATCGCGCCCTCGTTCGAGACTTCATACTTCGGCACGATGAACAGCGAGATGCCCTTCACGCCCGCCGGCGCGCCTTCGATGCGCGCGAGCACGAGATGGATGATGTTTTCGGCCATGTCGTGCTCGCCAGCCGAGATGAAGATCTTCTGGCCAGTGATGTGATAGGAGCCGTCGCCGTTCTTCACGGCCTTAGTCTTGAGGAGCCCGAGGTCCGTGCCGCAATGCGGCTCGGTCAGGTTCATCGTGCCCGTCCAAGTCCCAGCGATCATGCGCGTGCCGTAGAGCTGCTTCTGCTCTTCCGACCCGTGCGCGAGAATGGCCGCGATCGCGCCGGAGGTCAGTCCGGGATACATGGCGAAGGCCTGGTTGGCGGAGTTCATGTATTCGCCGACGGCGTGCGACAGCACGTGCGGCAGCGCCTGGCCGCCATATTCGGTCGGCATCGGCAGGCTGATCCAGCCGCCTTCGGCATAGGCCTTGAACGCATCCTTGAAGCCCTTCGGCGTCGTCACCGAGCCGTCGGCGGCGCGCTTGCAGCCCTCGCGGTCGCCCACGATGTTGAGCGGCTGCAGCACCTCTTCGGCGACCTTCGCCGCTTCGTTCAGCACGGCCTCGACCACGTCGCGCGGCGCATCGGAGAAACCCGGCAGATTGTCGTAGCGGGAATAATGCAGCACGTCGTCGAGCAGGAAGAGGGTGTCGTCGACTGGGGCCTTGTAGATCGGCATGGGCGCTCCCGTTCGGATGTGAAAAATCCGGCGCGCCTTGAGCAACGCGTCCGTCTTATTGTTCATATGTAAACAGTATAGCGATGGACGTCAAGCGGAAGCGGCGGCGGGGGTTGCGTCAGGCGCGAAAAAGCCCGCCGCAGATACTGCAGTGGGCTCGTGGCGGAACGATGAAAACGAAGATCGCCCTTTCAGGCGGCTGTGGCGCTCCGTCCCGGATCGCCTGTCATCCGCCCATGCGTCTCGCGCAGCGCCGCGAGCGCGACATCCAGTTCCTCGCGCTTCTTCTCGAGCTGAGCGATCTGACCCAGAACCTGGCCTTCCTGCAGGTCGAGAACCTCCGCCGCCTCCGGCTTCTCTTGCCTGGGCAGCATCGCGGAGATCTGCGTGAGGGTGAACCCGAGCTGCTTGCCGCGCAGGATCGTCTCGAACCGCGTGCGGGCGGCGGCGTCGTAGAAGCGGGAGACCCCGTGCCGGATCGGCTTGATCAGGCCGCGATCCTCGTAGAACCGCAGCGCGCGCAGCGTCACCTTGTATGCCCGCGCCATGTCGCCAATCGTATAGAGACGGTCCCCGGATTCGTGCGCCGCGCGCAGGCCCGCGCTGCCATCCGGTTCCGCAAAAGCTTTGTCGGTCGCCGTTTCCATTTGCCCCGCTTCCCCTGAGGTTTGTCCCGGCCGCAACGGCCGACGCCCTAGGGAATGCTGATTCGCCAGCATATGCAACTTAAAAGTGTATAAATTACTAAAGCAACCTGATTGACAAACTGTCCCAATCCCGGTCGTTCCTTAACCCTGTGTTTACCATAAGCGCTCGAAAGTCCCCTCCGAGGACGGTACGTTGTTTTCGCTGTCTGATTCGCTTCTTGCGTAACGATTCTCGATTGATCGACGCGACCGGATAACCGGTTCAACGGATGAGATGATGAACAAGGCCTGTCTCTTATACACATCTGACGCTGCCGACGATATGCAGTGTGT
>CAMFKC010000098.1 GCA_945956975.1 uncultured Methylocystaceae bacterium
CATCGCTGTTCGGAAACCTTGATGACGCCCCGCGCCTGCTCCCTCTCCCGCTTGAGCGGGGGAGGGTTGGGGAGGGGGTCACGCCACCCTTACGCCTTCGCCTTTTCCTTCTTGCGCTCGTCTTCCGGCGCAATGCCGAGCATCTTCGACAGGATCATCAGCATGACTTCGTCCGCGCCGCCGCCGATCGAGGCAAGGCGCGAGTCGCGGTAGGAGCGGCTGACGGGCGTCTCGTTCATGAATCCCATGCCGCCCCAATATTGCAGGCAGGAATCCGTCACCTCGCGGCCAAGGCGGCCGGCCTTCAACTTCGCCATCGAGGCGAGCTTGGTCACGTCCTGGCCCTCAAGCATCAGTTCGCAGGCGCGGTAGCAGAGCGAGCGCAGCAGTTCGACTTCGGTCTGCAATTCCGCGAGGCGGAAATGCACGACCTGGTTGTGCAGCACGGGCTTGCCGAAAATCTGCCGCTGGCGCGCATAGTCGATCGTCGCCTGGATGATGCGTTCCTTGCCCTTGAGGCTGGAGACGGCGCCCCACAGGCGCTCTTCCTGGAACTGCACCATCTGATAGGTGAAGCCCTTGCCTTCCTCGCCGATGAGATAGCGTTGCGGCACCCGCACATTGTCGAAATAGATCTGAGCCGTGTCGGAGGAATGCATGCCCATCTTGTCGAGCTTGCGCGCGATCTCCACGCCCTTGGTCTTCATCGGCACGCAGATCAGCGACTTGTTGCGATGAACCGGTCCCTCGGACGTATTGGCGAGCAGGCACATCCAGTCGGCCTGCGTGCCGTTGGTCGTCCACATCTTCCCGCCATTGATTACGTAGTCGCCGCCGTCCTTCTTCGCTGTGGTCTTCACCGAGGCGACGTCAGAGCCTGCGCCGACTTCCGACACGCCGAGGCAGGCGACATATTCGCCCGAGATCGACGGCGCGAGAAACTGCGCGCGCACTTCATCGTTGCCGAAGCGCGCGAGGGCCGGCGTCGCCATGTCCGTCTGCACGCCGATCGCCATCGGCACGCCGCCGCAATTGATCTGGCCGAGTTCTTCGGCAAAGGCCATCGCGTAGGAATAGTCGAGGCCGGAGCCGCCGAATTCCACGGGCTTGTTGATGCCGAGGAACCCGAGCTTGCCCATCTTTCCGAACAATTCGTGCGCCGGAAAGATGCCTGCCTTCTCCCATTCGTCGACGAAGGGATTGATGTCGGAGGCGATGAATTTCGAAATGTTGCGACGAATCTCGTCGTGTTCGGCCGTGAATTTCATTTAGGTCACCTCACATGCGCGCGACGCCGAAGGTCGTATGCCGTAGCGGCCTCAGCTCCGCCTCGCGGCAGATCGAAAGGCAGAAGGCCAGGACCTTGCGCGTGTCGCGCGGATCGATCAGCCCGTCGTCCCACAGGCGGGCAGTGGCGTAGAGCGCGGTCGTCTCGCCCTGCATGCGGTCGGCGATGCCCTTTTCCATCGCGTCGAGCTTCTCGCGATCGACAGGCTTGCCTTCGCGCTTAAGCTTGCCCTCGGTCACGATCGACATGACCTTGGCCGCTTGCTCCGGCCCCATGACGGCGATGCGGTTGTTCGGCCAGGCGAAGATGAAGCGCGGATCGTAGCCGCGCCCGCACATGCCGTAATTGCCGGCGCCGAAAGAGGCGCCGATATGCAGCGTGATCTGCGGCACCGTGGCGTTGGAGACGGCCTGGATCATCTTCGAGCCGTGCTTGATGATGCCCGCCTGCTCCGCCTCGCGGCCGACCATGTAGCCGGTCGTGTTCTGCAGGTAGATGATCGGAATGTTGGACTGGCAGCACAATTGGATGAACTGCGCCGCCTTGGTCGCGCCGTCCGCGTCGATCGGCCCGTTGTTGCCGATGAAGCCGACCGTATGGCCCTCGATCGCGCCGTGGCCGCACACCGTGTGCACGCCGTAGAGATCCTTGAAACCCAGATATTCGCTGTCGTCGACGATGCGCGCGATCACCTCGCGCACGTCGATCGGCTTGCGGTAATCGACCGGCACGACGCCCGCGAGTTCCTGCGGGCTGTAGCGCGGCTCCTTGTAGGCGCGCGGCTCCCGCTTCTGGATCTGGTCGTTCCACGGCAGCATGGCCATGACTTCGCGCGCGATGCGGATGCCGTCGGCGTCGTCCTCGGCGACATATTCGCCGAGGCCCGACTTGGTCACATGCATGTCGGCGCCGCCGAGTTCCTCGTCGGTCGCGATCTCGCCGGTGGCGGCGCGCAGCAGCGGCGGTCCGGCAAGGAAGACCTTGGCCTTGCCACGCACCAGAATGTTGTAGTCGCTGAGGCCCGGCAGATAGGCGCCGCCCGCGGTGGACGAACCATGCACCACTGTCACCTGCGGAATGCCCGCCGCCGACATGCGCGCCTGGTTGGCGAAGCTCCGGCCGCCTTCGACGAACATCTCCGCCTGAAACAGAAGATTGGCGCCGCCGGATTCCACCAGCCGCACCATCGGCAGCTTGTTCTCCAGCGCAATCTGTTGGGTGCGCAAGCCCTTCTTCACGCTCATCGGCGTAGACGTGCCGCCCTTGAAGGCGCTGTCGGATGCCGAGACCATGCAGCGGATGCCCGCGACATAACCGATGCCGATGATGCCGCCACCGCCGAATTCGTCATGCATCCGCAGGCCGGCGAGTGTCGAGAGTTCGAGCCACGGCGCGCCGGGATCGAGCAGCAGCGCGAGACGCTCGCGCGGCATGATCTGGCCGCGCTTGGTGAACAGCTCGCGCTTGGTCTCTCCGGTCTCGCGAATCTTGTTTTCGAGTCCGCGGAATTCGTCGATCAGCCGAAGCATCTCTTCGCGGTTCGCGCGAAAGGAGTCGGAATCGACGTCGATCTTGCTTTCGATGACCGGCATGGCGCCCCTGCGGCTCTTGTCGCGCAGAAGGTCGCGCGCGCAGACAGCGCGACGCCTCCCTCGACGCTGGCGATGGCTCTTGCGGCCATGCGCCTTTAATCCTCCAATTAAATTTGAGGTTGCCTCAGAAATATGGCACTGTCAATCGCCGCTTCGTCAGCGCGGCGGGGGATCATGGCGAGACCGCAGCGCAGCGAAAACAAGCCCGCGACATCGAAGGCCAGCGGCAAGAATCGCGGCGCGCCGACCGCCGTTGGCGCCTGGGGCGAGCGCGAGACCGGCATTCTGAAGGTCGCCGAAGATCTCTTCGCGCGCAACGGCTACGAGAACACCAGCATGGCGGCCGTCGCCGCAGCAGCGGGCCTGTCCGAAGGCACGCTCTACAATTATTTCCGCAACAAGACCGATCTCGTCATCCGCGCCTCGCTTGCCGCTCTTGAGCGCAGCGTCGAGGCCGCCGAACAGGCGGTGAAAGACGCCAGGAGCCTGCGCGAAGGGCTCGAAAGGCTGATTGCGCTACATCTGTCGGCCGTCATCGAGGACGACGAGAAATACCGCATCTGGCTGCGCGAGGTGCGCGGCGTGAAATCCTTCCGCCGCTCGGCCGGCCGCGATGCGCTCGCGCGTTTCGCCAACCAGTTCCCCGCCCTGCTCGACAGGTTCGGCCACAAGGAAAAACCGGGCGCCCTCACCCTCGCCATGATGCGCGACATGGTGTTCGGCGGCTCCGAACACATCGGCTTCACCGCCATGATACAGAAGCGCGCCGACGCAATCGACGTGGATGCGACGGCGAAGGTTCTGGCGGACGTTTATCTGCGCGGGTTCGGACTCGAATAGCCGGACGGCGAGCCTTCAGGCTCGCAATCATGGCATGCGCGCAGGCCTCTCGCGCGTTCGGGCAGCCTTGTTATAGTCGTCGCATTCGAATGCGAGCCTGAAGGCGCGCGATCCACTGAGGAAGCACCATGACCAAGCGCCGCATCGGCCGCTCCGATCTCCACGTCCAGCCCTTCTGCTTCGGCGGCAACGTCTTCGGCTGGACAGCGAACGAAGCCATGTCCTTTCGCCTGCTCGACGCCTTCGTCGATCATGGCTTCAACTTCATCGACACCGCCGACGTCTATTCGGTCTGGGTGGAAGGCCACAAGGGCGGCGAGTCCGAAACGGTTCTCGGCAACTGGTTCAAGAAGAGCGGCAAGCGCGACAAGGTGGTGCTCGCCACCAAGGTCGGCTTCATCAAGGGTCTGAAACCTGCCTACATCAGGCAGGCAGTCGAGGATTCGTTGAAGCGGCTGCAGACCGACGTCATCGACCTCTACCAGTCGCACAAGGACGATCCCGACACCGCGCAATCCGAAACGCTCGGCGTCTACGCCGACCTCATCAAGGAAGGCAAGGTGCGCGCGATCGGCGCCTCCAACTACTCGGCTGCGCGGCTGAAGGAAGCGCTCGACATATCCGCGAAGAACGGCATCCCGCGCTACGAATGCATGCAGCCCGAATACAATCTGATGGAGCGCAAGGTCTACGAGGGCGAATTGCAGGACCTGTGCGTGAAGGAAGAGCTCGGCGTCATCCCCTTCTTCTCGCTCGCCTCAGGCTTTCTCACCGGCAAATATCGCAGCGAAGCCGATCTCTCCAAGAGCGTGCGCGGCGCCCGCTCCGCTGGAAAATATCTGAAGACCACCACCGGCCCGAAGGTGCTCGACGCGCTCGATCACGTCGCCGCCGCACACAAGGCGACCTGCGCGCAGGTGGCGCTCGCCTGGATCATGGCGCGCAAGGGCCTGACGGCGCCGCTCGCCAGCGCGACCACGCCGGAACAACTCGAGGAATTGCTGGGGGCGGTGAAACTGTCGCTCAGCCCAGCAGACATCGCGGAGCTGGATGCCGCGAGCGCGTGAGGGCTTGGCCTTCCCTTTTCCGCCAAGCGGGGGGAGGGTGGCGAGCGCAACGAACCGGGTGGTGGACAATCCACCCAATAATCGCGAGGCCCCCTCCCTGACCCTCTCCCGCTGCGCGGGAGAGGGAATGGACTCGTGTCCCGTTCACGTCCGCAGCGTCAGCCCGCCATCCGCCACCAAGCCGTGGCCGGTGATGAAATCCGCCTCGTCGCTCGCCAGCAGCAGCGCCGCACGCGCCATGTCGATCGGCTGGCCGAGGCGGCGCAGCGCCGCCTTCTTCTCCCACACGCCGCGAATGAAGGGATCGGCGAACGAGGCCTGCGTCATGCCGGTCTCAATGGCGCCCGGCAGGATGTAGTTCGCCGTCACCTTGTGCTTGCCGAGTTCCAGCGCCATCGTCTTGGTCAGGCCGGCGACGCCATGCTTCGACGCGGTGTAGGCGCAAAGCCCGATATCCGTGTCGAAAGCCATGACGGAGGCCGTGCAGATGATGCGCGCCCGGCCCTTCTCTTCCGCCCGCTTGATGAGATGCGGAATGGCGGCGCGCGAAATGCGGAAGGGCGCCCGCACGTTGACCGCGAACTGGCGATCCCATTCCGCGTCCGTCGTTTCGTGTGTAAGCGAGCGTCCGGAAACGCCGGCATTGTTGAAGAGAATGTCGATGGCGCCGAAATTCTCGAGCGCTGCGTTCACGATTTTTTCCGGCGCATCGTCGTCCGTCACGCTCTGCGCGAGCACACTGATCGCGCCATTGCCTTCATGCGCGGTCAGGATGGCGGATTCCGGCCGGTCCACTGCCAGCACTTTCGCGCCGCGCTCGGCGAACAATTGCGCGGTCGCGCGCCCTATGCCCGAAGCCGCGCCCGTGATGACGGCAAATTTCCCGGAAAGATCGACCATTGTTTCGCTCCCTTATTCGGGAGCATTACAGCAGGCCTCTCGCCGCATTCACAACCGCGTCCCGCGCATCAGCGCTCTGCGCGCGCGGCCTGCGCTCAGTGTCCGATGCCGGGCTTACCCGTAGGCGCCGGCATCGGCGGCTTGCCGCCGGGCGTCGAGGCCTTGCTTTGGTCGGCCGCGCGCTTCCACGTCTCGCTCTTGCACAGGAACGAGATCAGGCACCCCTCCAGCGTGAGTTCGTCGGGCTTCTCGACCGTCACGCCGCCTTTGTAGGTCTTGCCGTCCTGCGTGTTGAAGATTTCGCCGCGCCAGACGCCCTCCTTGTCGAGGGTCGCATTGCGCAGGATCACAGTACCCACCGCCTTGCTTTCCTCCGGCTTGCTGACGCCGATCACCTTGGCGCAGAGCTTGCCGGCGCAATTGTAGAAATCGAACGTTGTGCCGCTGGCCTCGCGCTCCCACACGCCCCACGGTTCATAGGGCGGCGCGTGCGCCGCGATCAGCGTCGTGGGAAGCGCCGCCAACGCGACGGCGAACGCAAGAGCTTTCGTCGGGTGAACCATAGACCGCGCTCCGCCTGGATCGGACCAACGCGAGACTAGCCGCAGAATCGCGCCGGAACAAAGGCGATCGGCGAGCGCGTTAACCAAGACAGTTCTAAACAATGTTTTAACGCCCGCCCCCATGTTAAGAATTTCGTAACCATTGGGAGCGTGGCGTGGCGTTGAGTTTGATATGGGCGGCGTTGCTCGGGGCCTGCCTCGGCCTCGACCGCAACCTGCGGGACTTGAAGGCGGGATGGGCGCCCTGCGCCTTTTGGGCGACGCTCGCAGCCGTCATCGGCATCGAACTGCAATTGTCTCCACTTGCCGAAAACATGTGGTTCTGGCCGATCGCCTTCGCGGCTTGCGCGGTGTCGATCGCCAAATACCTGACTCTCACGATGACGATCGGCGGCTGGCGGCTTCCTTCCGAGCCGGCGCACGCGCTGGTCGCGGCTTGCGGATTTGGCTTGGCATCCGGTCTCGGCGCGAACCGCCTGGTCGGGATTGCCGTGCTCGCGACCATCTTCGCGCCCGCCTGGCGGCCGCGGATCAGCGACAGCCTGCGCGTCGCCGCCCAATCGCCCTCAGACGCCGCTGCTGTTCGGATCGCGCGGGAGATCGTCGAGGTCGGGCGGCGGGCCGAGGAAGGCCGGCACGATGAGGAAGGCCGCCAGGAGCGTGAAGAACAGGGAAATGGCGAGCAGCTTGCCCATTCCGGCCGTGCCGGGGTGAGATGACAGGCAGAGACTTCCGAACGCGAGACCTGTCGTCAGCGAGGAAAAGAAGATGGCGCGTGTGAGGCTCGAGGCCAGCATGTCGCCGACGCCCTTCCGCCACGCGATCAGATAGTAGATGTGAAAGGCGACGCCGACGGCAAACATCAGCGGCAGGGCGATGATGTTTGCGAAATCGAGCGACATGCCCAGCAATTGGGCGGCCTCGAGGCTCATCACCCCTGCCAGCACCAGCGGTCCGAGGGCCAGCGCCACATCCTTCACGCTGCGCATGGCGATGTAGAGGATCGCGAAAATCGCGACGAAGGCGAAAACGCCGGCTTCGGCGAAGGATCGCACGATCGTCTTGCCGGCTTCGACCACAGTGATCGGCGCGCCGGTGGCGTGGGGCGCGAGAGCGCGCACCTCGCCGGCGAATTTCGCAAGCGCGGCGTTGTCCCGTGTCTCGCCCTTCGGAAAAATCTCGATCCGCGCACGGCCGTCCGCGGCGATCCAGTCGCGCGAAATGTCGTCCGGAACGTCGGCGCGCGTGACGGGCTTTGGCGCCAGCACCGCGCGAAGGGTCTGCTGCAACGGCTCGAAATTTGCGAAG